>WAOW01000010.1 GCA_015521085.1 Candidatus Thermodiscus eudorianus | reverse complement strand
TCCTGTTGCCTTGGCTATTTTTTCTATGTCGCTCCTCTTCACCCTCCTCACAGCCATAATACCCTTCTTAGCGAGGAAGTGCTGAGCAACCTCATCAATACCCTTCTGAGTAACAACAACACTAGCACCAGTAGCAGCAATCCTCTCTACCATTTCCTTGATCAGCTTGGTCTCCTCCTCTAGGAACTGTTCGAGCTGGTCGAGGTCGGTGACCCGTATCTTGGTTGATAGGTCGGGCTTCTGTACCTCTAGTGGAGTGTCTAGTACCGCTATCTTGGCGTTCTTAACAACCCTAGGCATATCAGGATGAACAACCTCCTTATCAATCACAACACCGCGGATGAGCTTGCTGTCCAGTAGGCTTCCTCCCTTCTTCTTCTCGATCTTTACGTTGTCTAGGTCTACCTCGTAGCCCTCTCCCTTCTTCTCGGCGATTATCCTGATCGTGTTGAGGACCAGCTCTATAATCTTCTCCTTCTCCGGGCCATGGCCCACAAACTTGCTTGAGATCGTGGTGTCGATTATCCTCCTCAGGGTCTCATCGTCCTCAACGTTTACCGGGACGGCTATCTCGTCTAGGTACTTGAGGGCCTTCTCTAGGGCTTTGGTGTATCCGTCTATGATGGTTGTCGGGTGTATGTTCTCGTCTAGAAGCTTCTCGGCCTTCTCCAAGAGCGTGCCAGCTAGGACTACGACGGTTGTGGTCCCGTCGCCTACCTCGGCGTCCTGGGCCTTTGCCACCTCGACTAGTAGCTTTGCAGCTGGGTGCTGTACTTCCATCTCCTTTACTATGGTTGCTCCGTCGTTGGTGACGACTATGTCGCCGAAAGCGTCTACTAGCATCTTGTCCAGGCCCCTTGGCCCTAGACTGGTCTTTAGTATCTCGGCTAGAACCTTGGCGGCTAGGATGTTCGCCCTTATAGCCTCTCGTCCATAGGTTCTCTGGGTTCCCTCCTTCAGTATCAGTACGGGTACTCCTGCTGCCATCTCCTGTCACCTTTTCCCTAGTTCAACTCCGAGAGTCCAAGGGGGTATCACTTCTATATAAACATTACGCTAGCGGGCTCTATAGCTAAAGAGCCTAGACACGAGCCAAAACCCTCGGGACAGCAGCTATGGTAAAATGCGACGTCTGCAAGAAAAGAGACGCGCTCTACTACAGGACCTACAGCGGCCATAGACTCTGCACTATATGCCTAGAGAGGATACTATCCAAGACTGTCAAGAGAACCATAGGCGAATCGGGCCTACTAACACCAGGATCCAGAATACTCGCCGTGGTCAGGCCCAGCGAGCCGATGCACTCTCTCGCATCACTACTACTCCTATCAATCGTCGAGTCCAAGTTCAACGTCGAGCTACACGTATTAGCTCCAAGCCAACTCAATAAAAACAACATGATAGAATCCATAGTAGATAGGATTGGACGCTGGGTCAAGTCCTCAAGCCTCATAGAAGAATTCCCCCTCCCGAAAAGCCAAGGACCAATACACTGCATCAGATACGAACGCGCGTGGGCACTAAGCCGTGCGAAGAAGCTCAACGCTGATGTAATAGCATTCCCCCTTTCTAGAACCTGCATAAACACTATAGGGCTAGAGGCGTTGCTAAGCTCCAGGACCGACGCCCTGAGTGAGGCTCTACCTGCAATACCATGGACTAGGCCACCGATATTCTCTCCGATAGCTAATATAGAGGGCGAGGCATTATCGGCTTACGCTTTTCTTAAGGGTTTGCAACTGGATCCGCTCTGCACAACCACTATCCCAGCGAAGATCCCGCTGCTCTCGATCCTAGGCAATAGGCCAGAACTGGAGTTCAGCAGCTCCAAGACGATAATAAAACTATCAAGGAAGATAAATACAGGATACTGCGAGTTGTGCGGGGGTTATACTCGACGAGGTGAGAGAATATGTGGATACTGTATTGAATCCGGGGCATCACTCTTCTTCTCCAGAGAGTAACGACTTCAAAAGCGTCTTCTCGCGCCTAGTCAGGTACAATATAACACCGTAGGGATGCCTGCTACGCAGGCTAGGAGGATAGATCTCTCCATCGTACACCGCGAATCCGGCCCTCAAGATCTCCTCGACAACGTCCCTGTGGCCGGACCGGGCGAGATCGGCCAATAGCCTGTCAAATCCGATTTCCTCCTTGAGGTCCCTCTCCTCGACACTTCTACCACATACTATGCAAGTCAAGTCGGGAGTCACAGAATTGAAGCCGCAGTAAGGACATCTCACTCGTGTAGGAGTCCCATACCTCTGCCACAGGTACCTGAGCGTATCCACGATATAATCTGCGTTCAACTCCTTGGCGATACGATACAGCTTAGGCGCCACCCTACCAGCGAGTTCCGGAGCGTATGCCACTATAAACTCCAGTTGCTCCAGGCTGAGGGTATCTCTCTCTAGGAGTTTCGCCGCTATAGCCTTGTAGAGCGTCTGCCTTGAGTTGACTATCCTCTTAATGATGCTCTCGGCAGTGGGTTTCGTCTTCCTCGCCTCGACTATACCGGTTACTATAGGCTCTATTACGTCTCTCAGCTCGGCCTCCCTTAACCCTAGGTAGTCTAGCCCGGTCCTGCTAACGACCTCCGAGGCCACTATAGAAGTCATCTCTTCGATGTTGATCGTCCACTTACGCTCCCTTCTAGAGCCCTTCCTTTTCGACTTGCCAGTGCTGCTTTTGGGCGATTCGACCACCGCCGTCCTCGTAGCTTAGCTCCATAGTACTCTATAGTCGGTGCCGACGCCTATATTTCAAGGATAAGCCCCTGATGCCTAGATTGAATTGGTAATACCACCCACTTGACTAGAACAAGCAACTCTAGAATCGGTAGGGCTCAGAAGACCTAACACACCCGGGGCCCAACAGCTATAGGAGGCACAGGGACCTGGCAACGCTCTACTATTTAAAGAGCGGGAACGTGCCGGTGGCCGGTAATGGCGTTAGAATACGTGATCAAGAGGGATATGAGAAAGGAGCCGTTCGACGTAGAGAAGCTTAGGAATAGCATAAGAAAGGCCGTCACCGCGGCTGGACTCGGGGAGAGCGACGCCGAGGAACTACTAGGCAGTCTCCTAGAGGAGCTAGAGGGGGAGAGCTCGCCCTTCACCATGACAATATCGGATAGGATCGTTAGGCTAATGGTGGTCCGGGGCATATCCAACCCCAAGTGGTTTGAGGCGGCTAAGAGGTTCGAGCTAGCAAAGATCTATAACGACGTGTATGGCAAGGGCCGGTGGAGCGGGTTTGACCCGAGGGACCTCCTCTTAACGTTTAACGCGATCAAGGTTCTGGAAGCGAGATACCTCTTGAAGGATACTAAGACGTGGAGGTATAGAGAGACCCCGCAGATGATGTTTAGAAGGGTAGCTAGGCACATAGCCAGGGTCGACGAGGCCTACGGTAGGAGCGAGGACGAGATCAAGTCGCTTGAAGAGAAGTTCTACGATATAATGAGTAATCTAAGGTTCATACCCAACAGTCCAACCCTAATGAATGCAGGGACGAGGCTAGGCATCCTATCAGCCTGCTTCGTCGTCCCCGTCAGGGATTCAATGTCAACCCCCGACGGGGAGGGCATAATGGATGCAGTTAGAGCCCAGGCCCTAATACACCAGCACGGCGGCGGGACAGGCTACGACTTCTCGGAGCTCAGGCCGGAAAGCGATGTTGTTAGTAGTAGTGGTGGATTAGCCAGTGGTCCACTTAGCTTCATGAAGTTGTTCGACACGGCCACCGACGTGATCAAGCAGGGCGGTAAGAGAAGAGGAGCCAACATGGGCGTGATGCATGTATGGCACCCGGATATAGAGAAGTTCATAAAGTCGAAGACTGGCGAGTTGAAGGACGTAAACCTGCAGAACTTCAACATCAGCGTCGGGTTCTATGACTTGTTCATGAAGTACGTCGAGGAGGGGAGGGAGTGGCCCCTCATAAATCCTAGGCTAACAGACTTGAGGAAAAGCGAGGGCTACGATTCACGCTACTATGCGATAGTAAGGGCAAGGCACTACATGGATGAGGAGTGGGTCCAGGAAGTTATAATAGACGAGCTTGAGGAGAAGGGCGGGAGCGTGGGCCTGGACGAGACGGTCATAGTCACACTGGACGAGGCCCTGGTGATAGCCGAGGAAGAGGGGGCCATAGCGAAATGGGTAGACGCGCAGAAACTATTCGATGAGATAGTCAAGGGCGCCTGGGATAGCGGTGATCCAGGCTATCTCAATATAGACGTGATAAACAGGCGGCACCCGACATGGTATATCGGCAAGATCAACGCCACCAACCCTTGCGTCTCGGGTGACACCAGGATACTAACGCCTAGGGGATGGATAAAGGCGTCCGAGCTGTATGAAGAGGCGAAGAGAAGGGGCAATTATGTCCCCGTAGAGATAGACAAAGAACACCTCGGCGAGGGAGGCATCCCTGTAGCATACGAGGTGGAACTGGTAACTAGCCAGGGCGAGGAACCCATAAACGGCTCCGTCCCTGGAGGGATCCCTAAGCTGCAAGTACCTAAGGCGACCAGGGCATGGATATGGTATGTAGGCAGGAAGCCCGCGTTAAAGGTGAGGACAAGGGAGGGCTATGAGATAACCGTGACAAGGGAACACAAGTTCCTCACGCCGAAGGGCTGGAGGGAGGCTAGAGACCTGAAGCCGGGCGACAAGATACTCCTGGGAAGGCTCCACCCCGGGCTCCTAGACGGTGTAATCAGGGGAGATCACGACCTAGGCGAGGATAAGGCCTTCATGCTCGGTTTAGCGATAGGCGAGAATGCCGGTAAAAGGGCTCCATCCCAGCTCTCTGGCATGGAGAGTATCGTTGCCGAAGGGAGTACTACGGTGGCAACTTTGGCTGGAGCGGGAGAGGGCTCTACGCGCCCCGCGAGCGCAGGTGTTATGCTGGAGACGGCTGCTGATGCGCATGTGGCCGGGCTTCCGGAGACCGTCTGGAGGCTATCCTATAACGCTCTGAGGGCGTTCTTGAAGGGGCTATTCACGGCTAGCGGCCGTGTAGACTGGGATGGCTCGATCGTATTGACTAGCGGCTCGCTGGGCTTGCTGAAGGATCTACAGGTACTGCTAACTATGCTCGGAATATACACGGTTCTAGAGAGGGGAGGCGAGAAACCGGGCAGGGGCGGAGATGTATACAGACTCCTGATCAGGGGGCGCAGCGCCATAATATTCAGGTCCCTGATTAAATACGAAGATGGCGCGTTAGACGGGAGCAATACTATAACATCGAAGAGCGAGGACAGCGTGTGGGCGACTATAGACTCGGTCGACGATGTAGGTGTTAGGGAGTTCTACGACTTCACGGTCCCGGTCACGCACTCCTACATAGCCAACGGGATACTCAACCACAACTGCGGCGAGGAACCCCTACTCCCGTGGGAATCATGCAACCTGGGCAGTATAAACCTGGAGAAGTACGTTATAGACACGCCGGAGGGTCCCTCTATCGACTGGGACTCCCTTGGAAGGGACGTGCGGACCGCGGTCAGGTTCCTAGACAATGTAATCGACGCCAACGACCCGCCCCTACAGCAGATAAAGGACGCTACCAGGAGGACCAGGAAGGTGGGCCTAGGCGTCATGGGCTGGGCCCGCATGCTCATCAGGCTCGGGATACCCTACGATAGCCCTGACGCGATAAGACTAGCATGGCACGTGGCCGAGTGGATAGCGTGGAACGCTTACTCGGAGAGCATAGAGATAGCTAGGGAGAAGGGACCCTTCCCGGCATGGGACCCCGAGAAGTATAGATGGCTCCACGAAACCCTGCCATACAACGATGTCGAAGACTACCTGAGAGTAGTAGCGGAGGAAACGGGCTCAGGAGACTACACAAAGCCCCCCAGCAGCACCCTGAAGAGAATCCTATCCACCAAGCCAGAGACCAGCTGGAGCAGTATCAAGGAGAAGGCTAGGGAGTATGGAATGAGGAACGCGGCGCTACTCAGCATAGCGCCCACAGGCTCCATAAGCATAATAGCGGGGGCGAGCTCAAGCATCGAGCCGCTCTTCGCGCTAGCATTCCTGAGGAGGGTCTCGGTGGGAGAGTTCTTCGAAGTGGATCCATTATTCCTCGAAGAGCTAGCCAAGAGGGAGATGGACGAGCCAGAGGTCATCGAGGAAATAGCGCAGTCCGGGAGCGTGCAACACCTGAAGTGGATTCCGAGGAGCCTGAGGAGGCTGTTCAAGACTGCCCACGACATAGACCCCGAGTGGCACCTACTCCACCAAGCCGTATGGCAGGCGTGGATCGATGCCGGCACGAGTAAAACCATCAACCTAAGGCACGACGAGCCCGTGGAGACGGTCAGGAGGGTCTACCTGCTGGCTTGGAAGCTTGGAATCAAGGGGACAACAGTGTACAGGGACAAGAGCAAGAGCCAGCAAGTGATATACTTCGGCGTAAAGGGTGAGAAGGAGAAGCATGGCGGCGGTGAGAAGCAGGGCAAGGGGGAGCCTGAGAAGCAGCCTAAACAGAGGCAGAAGCTGATAGAGGTCGATTCCTCTCGCGACGACGAGCCGAGCGTTATAGTGGAGCCCGAGCCGCGCGAGCCTGAGAAGGCTACAGTCGCGGAGAGTGGAGGAGGGGGTAGCGTGACGAGGCATACGGCTGGTAGGAAGAGGCTGAGGCTTGGCCATGGGAAGGTTGGTAAGATTGTTGAAGTAGTTGTGGCTAGCGAGGACTATGCTGGTGGGTGCCCCACCTGCGATATATAAATAACATAGTTATATTTTAACTATATTCTCCTGGCATGACTTGTGTAGAACACATAAACCTTATAATCACTACTATACTTGAGGGGTAGCGTTGTAATGCTAATCGAGTACCCGCAACACTTCGAGACCTATGGAGCAGTCAGGATCTACGACGTAATCAAGGTGCTTGAACTCGATGCAAACGGCTACCGCGGCCACAGGGGATCGTACATCCTCGACTGCTCTATCTCGGAAAACATAGCACACCAGACCGCGATCGTGATCCCAGTCAAGAACGAAGACCTACTCACGCTCGAAGGAGTAATGTCGGCGATCCCCCACCTCAGCCCAATCATACTAGTATCGGCGTCAGCTAGGAAGCCGGCTGACAGGTACATGTATGAGGTGGAGCTAGCCCGCACACTCCACACCTCGACCAGGAGGACCGTCGTGGTAGTCCACCAACGCGACCCGATATGGGGGGAGGTCCTCTCTGGGACGAGCCTGGAGTCCATGATAGACCCCGAGACGGGGACGGTTAGGAAGGGAAAGGGCGAGGGCATGCTCCTAGGAGTACTAATAGCCGCGGGGCTCGGGATGAGGTACGTGGGCTTCATCGACAGCGACAACTATGTCCCAGGCGCAGCCCACGAGTATGCATGGATCTACTACTCGGGCTTCGCACTATCCCCCACTCCATACACGATGATCAGGATAAAGTGGCCCTTCAAGGGGAAGCTGGCCGCGAGCGACGTCTACCTGAGGAGGAGGGGCAGGGTCTCCAGGACCACCAACTCTATAATCAACTACGCGCTAACCATACATAAGAGGGTGGAAACCGACATCATACAGACAGCCAACAGCGGCGAGCACGCGCTGTCAATAGATCTAGCCTTGAAGCTGAGGTGGGCCGGTGGATTCGCCATCGAGCCGTTCCAGATCATAGATCTACTAGAGAGGTGCTACCTCGACCTCTCCTCCAACGCGTGCCCCCTACTACCAGAAGGCGTAACGGTATACCAGGTCGAGTCAAGAAACCCCCATATACACGCTGAGAGGGGAGACGATCATATCGTTGAGATGACTGCGAGAAGCCTAGGCACAATATACTACTCTAGACTAGCCGTGGATAAAGTCAAGCAGAGGATCCGCAAGATACTCGACGAGTACAGATGGGACAGCGACCCGCCAAAACCCATAGTCTACGATCCATCCAACGTTAACCCGGAGAAGATATTCACCGAGGCGGTAGCCCTAAGCAACGACATCTACGTAATGAAGACCCCCTAAACACTACCTCCTGACTATATCGTATAGTAGGAGTAGCCCCAGGATTATGGTTGATTGCAGTGCTATCAGGGGTTTTGAGATCTCGGGCCCATACCCCTGGTTCTTCCAATTATTGTATATCAGTATGCCTAGTATTCCCTGGATCATGAAGAGCAACGATATCAACGTCAAGCGTATGCCTATGGGGAACTTAACCAGCCTGAAGACCAGGTATATGATCCCAGCCACTATTACTATCTGAATTATTACTAATATTATTAATAGGTCCCAGAACGTGAACACTCCCCATCACCTAAAACCCTGCAAGCCACCTCAAAAATAACATCCCAGTTCTCCAGTGCGAGATCGCTTAGAGTATACGGCGCCCCATAACCACTGCCTATCCTCTCCACCAAGCCATGCCGCTCCAATACCTCCAAATGGTGGATTATAGTCCTATAGTTCAATCCAAGACGCCTCGACAGCTGGTTCGGGTTACTCGGGTTATCTTTAAGTTCAAGCATTATGCGGGCCCTCGTAGCTCCTCCTCTACTCCCCTCCAGCAGCCAAGCCAATAAGAGTTTCAGCCTCTTGTCTTCCTTCAATCAACACTCTCCAGACAATAAAAAGAGGATGAGGTTGTATTTCATACTTCCTCCCGGATGGCTAGGGTAATACGCCTTTGACGTTAGCGACGAACCACACATTCTTTACCATATGGCCGGTGGTCTCTCCCCTAGCCTTATCGTTCACCCAGTAGTACAGTGGGTGGCCCTTGTAGACTACCTGGATCTTGCCATCACTTCTCTGCACGAAGCTAAAGTCCGTTATGTTCAGGATAGAGGGCACGACGAACTCGCCGGGAGGCGTTGGAGGCATGAATACCGGCCACTTGCTCGCGCAAGCCCCATAGCAAGCCGGGGTCCCATTAACGTCCTTTGCAAAGTAGTAGAGCGTCATACCCCTGGAGTCGACGAGGTAGAGGCCTAGACCCTCCTTGTAACCCACCAGCACCGTGTAGTCGGGCTTAGCCACGTACCAGACGTTCTTAACCCCATCACCCTTTATGTCTCCGGGCTTCTCGTCCTTGAAGAAGTAGTATAGGGGCCATCCCTTGTAGGCCACCTGTTTAGTGCCATCCTTCCGTGTTATGATCGAGAAGTCCTTTGGATCCAGCCCTGGCGACGGCTTTATCTCATCCACGTAGAACACCGGCCATTTCTTAGCGCACTCGCCGTAACAGGTGGAGGATCCGTTTACGTCCTTCGCGAAGATGTAGAGCGTCATGCCCTTGGAGTCGGTTAGGTACAATCCCACGCTGGGATCGTATGCGAGGCGTATCGTGTAATTCTCCTTCACCAGCTTAGTCTGCGTCTTTGTAGTCGTCTCAGTCATCGTCTTGGTTACAGTCGTGGTCTCAGTGGTCGCCTGTACCCCTTTACCATAGTAGAGGAGATAACCTATTCCTACCCCGATTAGGAGTCCTATAATGAACAGTGCTCCAGCCACTGCCTTCAGATCCATTCTACCACCGACTATAATAGACTCATCATTATTATTTATGTATTTTTATAACTTATATAGGAATTTGTACAGAATTGCATATAAATTACACATACCTGTCCTGTATACATCTATTTCGCAAAGATGCTCCATCCCATCTCACCCTCCGAAGAAACCTTCTCCCCGCCCAGCCAGGCCTACCACACGATATTTATCATATTTTTAGCTACAACAGATCATCTCCAGAGCCCGGGGACGGCTCAGTTGAGCGACAAAATCCTCGGCTTTGCCGCCGGAATAGCTATAAGGCTAATGATCCGGAGCCTGAGGAACAAGAGAAGGTACCTAGAGGAGACAGCACCACCCCAGCTAACGAGGGAAGAAATAGACCAGTACATAGTTGACACAACCATAGACGAGGCCTACGAACAGCTACAGGCGGAATACGACAGGGCCTACAACGAACTCCTCCAGAGGGAGAAGGAGGTGGAGGACCCCTACATCAGGAAACTCATACAAAAAATAAAGAGACGCCACGAACTATTCAGGCCAGACAACAAGATGAGGCCGCCATGGATGCTCACAGCCATACTCCTCAACGAAGCCCTAAAACACGGCATAAAAGACAGGGAAAAATATACCAATACATACTAAAAGCAAGCTGGGAATACGCCAAACAAATAGCCCAAATCCTCCCCACCAAAAAATATCAAGGAAAACACAAACAAGCCTACGCCAACCAAATAAGAAACCCATACTACACATTAGTAGAATTGGCAAGAATGGTAAACGAAGCAAATGAAGAGGATCCTATTTGGCAAAAATATCGGAATGAGCTACTAAGTCGATATTGGACAAAAATAAAAAACAAGTTAGGTGATAGAAGAAAATCTCATCATGAAATAGTAAAATATCTCAATTTACTCGACGAATCCTTCAAAGAAGCAGAAAAAGAAGCTGGAATAGAACCCTTCTGGCACAAGACGCCCGAGGAGATACTGGGTTTACGAGAGGCATTACCCGCTCCATATTCGTCTTATAGGGAGTGGCTTGTCGAGTTTCTATCCTCGACCCTTAGAAGCATGGATCCCCGGGAGTTGGCTGAGCTAATCGTATCGTGCTGTGGAGGCGAGTGCATCTATAAGGGGCTTACTAGGCATAGAAAGGGATGAGCCCTTTCTAATCTAATAGGTAATAGTCACCTTCCGAGTAGTAATTAGCCTTCTACGGATCCCTACTTGTAAAGTGTTTCGCTGCCTCTATGGAATTTCATCCCTTAGGGGAGGATTGTTAGCCAGGGTACTCGTTTGAAGTCTTCGTCAAATGTTAGGATCCTCTCTATGCCGTAGTGTTTGCAGGTTAACGCTATTAGGGCGTCTGCGGGTAGTAGGCGATGCTTTCTGGCTGTATCGATGAGTTCTTGGGGTTTCGCTTTATCTTCTAGTACGGTCACTTTCGCGTCCTTTAGTAGCGTGGTTAGCTCGTTTAGCTCCGCCTCGAAGAACTTGTAGCCGTGGGTCTTGATGTATTCTCTCAGCTTCTCTATACGCCGTATCCCTAGCTCCAGCCATGCCTTGGTCCTCACGATGGTGAATACTGCCTCGTCTATTACGCGGATGCTAGTGTATAGCTCGTCCTCACTCGATACCATGTCCTCTACAGCTTGAGAGTAGGGTTTAACGTCGTGGAGGTAATAGATTATAGCGTTGGTGTCTAGGAACAGCATTACTGCTCCTCAGCCTCCAACATGAACCTATCGAGAAGCTCCTTGGGAGCACGACCCAAAGCCCCCCGATGCCTCCTAAGGAGCTTCCTCCTCTCCCCAACCTCTATAATCTTAATCGTCACTTCCTCTCCTTCTCTAAACTCTAGAGGCTCTAGTGGCTTGAGTACGCCCCTCTCATATCTTGCCCTAATAACCTTAGACAATCTTACACCCCTTACGGATTACTGGTTTCTGGCATTCATAGCTTTTTGTTACGACGCCCTCTGCATGTCTTGCGGTTTTACTATTGGTCGAGTGGCATAATCATAGTTAGAGTGCTTAATGGAAGCAGGTAGTGTCTATGGTCCGGTTAAAAGACTTGCAAAATAAGTTCAGGTGATATAAGATGAGATATGTTATACTGTTAAAAGAATCGGGGAATCAAGCAAAGATTCAAGTAAAAAGTAGATTTCGCATGGACCACGTCAGATGATAAATTAAGTGCAACGATGATAATAATGTCGTTAAATGTTCCGGACAAAGATGAATTCCTCTCACTAGTGGAAACACTAGCGAAGAAGTTCAATGATGATTCTTTCGCGTGTGACGCACTATATTGGGGATTTTTATTCATCTCAATTCACAAAGGGGCTGAGCTATACAAAGGGACAAAAAGCGAAGCTTGACATACCGGCTTGACAAGAGCGGCTCATGCCTTTAACATTTTTAATTCGCTATCTGATTTCCTCTATACTTACTTTTTACTTTTCCCTTTATCTTCGCGATTTATTTCCTCCTCTAACTATTTTTAATAATGCAGCTTTTCCTATATTTTTGATTTTTAGAAGCGACTCCTTCGCGCTGAATCAGGTTCTAGAATGTCTAGTCCGAGGAGACACAACCATAGATTAATCCGTAACTACTTCTAAAATAATAGCCACGGCCATCTTTCATACCGTATTACTTCCTCTATAAATAGCAAACTAGATTCACTTCATCTAGCATGGACGTTTTAATGAAACTAAAAATTAAATCGTTAACATGTCTATATGTAACGTGGTGTTATATGTGGCTAATACCGGTGAGCAATTAAAGTCACCTAATAAGCAGGATGATGTTGAAGCTTTATGTAGTGATAGAGAGGTCTTGTCAGGCCTTCTAGAGGATATCTTTTATGAGGTTGGGAAATTCTTTCTAACTAGTGAAAGCAAAGAGCTAATTGAAAAAAGAGAACTTTATAAAAAAATTATGAATAAATTAATACAAATTTATAAAGAAAGAATTCTAAACAAGGATTTAACAAAGGAGGAAATAGAAAGAGTACTTGTAGAACCTAACAAGAACTTTACCTTTAAAACGTTGATCTGGACGGCTCTAGGCGCTACAGCAGGTAACGGTATAGATAAACCCGAAGTAATTGCTCAATTTCTAGCCAACAATGAAGTAAAGAATATATTGATAGAACTAGATGGAATAAAATCCACAGATGAGCTAAGTAGTTATCTCAACAAAAAATTATACTATATTATATCAAATATAGAAGACGTTCAACAGCTATCACTTCAAGTTTTGTCGATCTGGCTTTCTTTCACTAACCCCGACCTTATTGCTCCGATTTCACTCGCTGAGATTCATGTAGGAGATTTTAATTATATAATTAAAAAATGTTTTAATTATGAAAATATATATAAAGTAAATATAAAGAATAATATAAAGAAAATAAAAAATAACTGGGAGAAGATTCGAATGTATTATGATGTCTTTCTTGTCGCAGTAAATAAAGCTAAGGAGAAACTATCTTGGGAATTCAATCTAAAACTGACGGCTTTAGAGCTTTATTTATATCTATCACTGTGTAGGGGATCAAGTGAGATTAATAAAGAAATAGGAAAACATAATGCTAAAATATGTAAAAATATTGTTAAAAATATTATAAGGAAACATGTAGATCAAACCCGAAGTAACCCCGATATTGATACTCCCATGCCCCACTTAATAAACGAAATCGATCGCCTTTTGTCCAAGTTCGGCCAAATTATTCTATTTGGCCCACCAGGTACTGGGAAAACCTTCCTAGCTAACTATTATCTTCGAGCTGATAACGACTCCTCTAAAGTCGTGGGCGAGTTTGTCGCTTTTCACAAGTCCTATGGGTACGAAGAGTTTATTGAGGGTATCTGGCCTATGGCTGAAGGCCGCAATATTAGATATGAGGTTAAAGATGGAATCTTCAAGGAACTGGCTATCCGTGCGATCTATAGTGCTATCAGTGGTAACAAAACGGGATCTGGAAAGTGTGCTCTTCCCAGAGGAGCGAAGAGGCCTAAGACCCCAAGCTATAAAGAGATAAAGAGTAGAGTACAGGAGTGCCTAAAGAGTATCCGCGACGGCAACGAAAGAATCAGCCTCCAGATATTCAAGGATTCACCTAAGTATATTCTTGTTATCGACGAGATCAACAGAGGCGATATAAGTCGAATATTCGGAGAGTTAATAACCCTACTAGAACACGATAAAAGACTATCAAGGCCAAACCAAATCATCGTAAAGCTCCCCTATAGTGGAGACCTCTTCGCAATACCTCCCAACCTATACATTATTGGAACAATGAACAGCACCGATCGTAGCATCGCACTAGTAGATTACGCTCTACGTAGAAGGTTCGCATTCATGGAAATATCCCCTCAACCAGACCTAGTAGAAAGTAAGGTAATCGACGGCCTCAGCCTAAAGGATCTGCTCAAGAATATTAACGATAGAATCAGACGAGAGCTCGGAAAGGACTTCGAGATAGGTCACAGTTACTTCCTAGAAGTAAATGATAAGGAGAGCCTACACCGTATCTGGTACTATCAGATTGTTCCATTACTACAAGAATATTTCTATTCAAACCTCAAGGCCTTAGCAGGAATCTTCGACGACAAGGAGAAACTATACGATGTCAGTCAGGCTAGTAGTGTAAGACCCGAGGAGCTAGTAAGCTTGCTAATAGAATGGATTGAGAAAAGAGAGGTTTAGAAGAGCTTTGGCAGAGGAACCATCTGAATGCTGGGTTGAGGACCACGTTATTGCATTGCAAGAAGGGAAGCCATGTGAACTCCCCGAGGGGGCTAAGTACGATTCGCTATGTACTCTCGTCTCTAAGGCTAGCCCCGCGCTGTCAAATTTGTCTATAAGACTCTCACAGAGCCTCAGCCTGATAGACCGGGATGAGCCCATACGGGCTCAAGTATCATGCGACGAAGAAAAACGTCTTATCTCCTTCCAGTCACAGGGTGTTGCCTCTCCTACAGGGTTATTTACATTCAACCCTGACAGTTCCAATGTGTTTACGATTGCGGTTTATCCCAAGATTTTCGAGTATAAACCTCTTAGGGGGCTAGGGGCACTCGTATACATGATTGAGAGGGTCATTGCATCGCGCACCAATATACGAGAAGTTTATCTTACCGAGTTGCTTGCAGGTAGTAGTAACCTTCTAGATGTTTGGATGAGGATAATCTACATCCTGTACATCAAGTTGCTTAAACAGGAACTGTTGAAGGGTGCGTATTACGAGTACACCCGCGTAATCCGGAACGGTCCAAAAGTGTCAGGAAAAATCCTTATTTCACGCCAGTTTAGGAGGCCAATACTCGGAAAGCCAAGCATAATCCAGGAGAGCCACCCTTATACTATCGACAATACGTTAAACAGAGTGCTGAAATACGCCGCGACAATTGCATACGATAACCTAATCCAGCCTGGAGGCATCGCTAGAGAAGCGCGAGAGGTATTATCACTATTATCTGAAGTCGAGCTAGATCCTAGTAGTGTGTGGAGAAGAGTCGAGTTCAACAGGCTAAACACTAGATTCGAGAACATCTACTATGTTGCTCTCCTCATTATTCTGGCCCACGGCATTCCTGGAGAGAGAACGCTGAACGGCCTCCTTATTGACATGAACAAGCTATTCGAACTCTATATCTACTCGATACTAAAGGAAGGACTTAGAAACTGGCAAGCCGAGTACCAGACGGGCCTAGATTTCGCCAGGATTTATAGAGGAATAGACAGGTGGACGTCTAAAAGTATAGAACAACACCCGGACATCCTGCTTCGATCTCGGCTAAACGATCAATGCATAGTTTTAGATACTAAATATTCACAACTAGGTAGCATAGAGGACATAAGGACAGATGACCTTAGGCAGATATTTACTTATCACACTCTCTTAGAAAATCTTGGCAAAAGAGGCTGTATTAAAAAGAATGTATACTCGGCTCTTCTATATCTAGCGAAGGACGTTGCAGAAGACAGCTATGTAAGGAACATATACGGAACCTACAATGCTGTGGCACGACAGAACTGCTTTAAAATAATTCTCTTATCTCCTGAATTCATTCTCAAAGCGGCCGAGAAAATACCTCTCCACGCTAATATTGAGAAGAAAATTGTCGAAGGAATAGTTGACCTTACGGGATGTGTAGGGCTTTGACGGAGAGAGACCTTTGTTGTATGAGTTGTGAAGCAAAAATAAATGCAGTAATTGAAATACATCTATAGAAGGATTTTCTTTGATTAATTAGAACTACAGTGATATGGCCTCTCTATCTATATGAGCGTAAATTGATGAGGTTCCTTTTTTATTCAGTGGTCTATCTACTGAAAGGTGGATAAAATCTAATAAACTCCGCTATTATGGAACCTCTGAGTCGGTATTTAGTCTCGGTTTCTATATTTAGATAGTATTGATTCGATATTTTTATCTTTAAATATGTTTTTGATTCTTTCCTCAACGTATTCGTGGTATATCTTAACAAAGTTGGAGTATTCCTTACATTTATGGGTTAATTCTGCGACTTCCTCCTTCCTGAGAGGTTCGCAGAGCTCGAATTTAGACTGAAGGTAGCTGGCTTTGCAGATATCATTTGCCTTGCCTTGATGATTTACTCTACTCCACATTACTAGAATGGGAGATCCAAGTACTAGTAGGAGATGGCTAAAGCCGCTCCTGATCGCAGCTATGCGCCTGGCGCAATAATCCGTCATGCCCTCAACTTGATTAACTGCCTGGTTGACGGCTGCGCTGGGATGCCATAAGTCTAGGCGACTTTCGATAAGTCTAACTATCTTTTGGGGGTTAGCGTTTGGCTTGATGCATTCTTCATAGAGCACTATTTCCCAGGGTTTTTCCTTCAGCTTTGATATGTTGCTTGCAATCTTTCTGGAGTATGGCGAGATTATCTCCACTATTTTATCGTAGTTTCCTTGTATTCTATTGAAGAGTCTCCTAGGAGGCGCTGGGAAACGAAGTTCATTAGTGCTACTCCGTATGTTATCATGAATTCTCTCTAAGTCGCGCCGCACGCCATGTAGTATGCATTCAGGTCTAGCTTTAACATCAACTACGAAGGATGATGTAAGACGGGTTGCGAGGCTATCAATTGCGTGGTGGAGGTAGAATAATTCATAGTGGTCCGTTAGATATGCAAGTTTTTCAAGATAATTTCTATATTTTTTAAGTTTTTTAGGTGATATTAAGTCCTCTGGGTGGCGAGAAGGTCTCTCAATAACTCTCATACCTATGTCATGGAGCTTTAAGTCGTCAATCACCTCGTCTACCTTCCTGTTCGGTTTGTAGCCAAGGAGCATTGCGACTCTAGCATGAGTATCCCAATCAGGCAAATCCGGACCCCCACGTCCTTATCGCTATTGATAAGAATAATTTTGCTATGCAAACTTAATAAATGATCAAGATACCCAGGTAGGCGAATTGTTTCCCGGCGAACCCTAATGGGCGTGGGATGAGATAGGAGGAGGCCAAGGAAGTCATCATCCTTGGGAGACCATACCTGCAAGTAGTGCTCCTCCTAGTCAAGACGAGGACCAGGAGCGGAGACCGAGTGTACGAGAGGTACGTTATCAACGTGCCCCGCTGGCTCGGCGAAAAACTCAACCCCCGCGGCGAGAGGAAGGTCTTCGTACTAGCCTACATCACCAAACCCTGGGTACACTAGCCACTCCCCTTAGACCCCGACGACCCCATATACACCAGGCTACCCGGAGAGGCAAAGACAGAACTCTACTACCAGGCCCGGGACCCCACGGCAAAGCCCAAGAGCCGGTAGTCTACATAGCCGCCGAAGAGGAGGAGGTCAAGCAACTGGGCCTAGACCCTGAGAAACCCATAGCACTAAAAGACATAGTAGAAGCCGTACAAGAGAAAACTACAAAGGAGAAGGCATCATCAAGGTAAGCAAGTCGAACCCAGTCTCAGCCCCTCAAAAGTGCGGAAAATATACAACCTCGTGTCATACTATACCAGTCAACTAGGAAAGTCAAACTCTTCGGTCTTTAGGGGAATCAACTTCGTGTGAGGGTTTCCCCAGCTGCCATCAAATATTAAACTTATGTTGTTAAAAATACTTTAGTAATACAATACACATAGGGGGCGATAGTTCCTTGAAGCCAGAGTCTTCCAGAGATGAGATATCAAAGAAACACCTCAGAGGAATAATAGATATAATTCAGGAAAATATTGATAAATTACTGAATGACATGAGCAATCCTCAAATTAGAGAGTTAACCGAAGCGTTATTCGAGGTTTGGGACGAATATCAATCGCTCCTCGATTATACTAATAGAGATAGGCATCCCACACTTTCATTCTTCATAAATAACATACTTACCCGCTACATCATTGACTTAGAATATTCAGCGACACTATGTATGGCTGAAGCCGTAAGCTGTATTTCTAGAGCACTAATAGAATACTGGGAACAGGCTATAGTCCTTGATTATCACGAAATGTTCCGACGATGGCCTCCGGAGAGGAAAATTAGGTGGCTACTCGGCATAGCTTTAAACGATAAAGAGAACACAGAGATCAGCGTGTTTAAAGAAAAATACGTTAATATGCTTCGAGACCTCCTGAACGACAAAATATTCCGTAAAATAAAACAAATATATCACGAACTCTCAGATAATATTCACGGGGTTCTGCAGAGTAAGCGTATCCTTGAAGCTCGCCTTGAGCATCTGATGGTCGTGTCTTGTGCTGAGGCAATATTTGATATAAATATTATAATAAAAAATATAAAAATAATAATAAATCTTTTTAGAGTAACGATAGATATCATTGAGTATCTCAAATAGTTATAATAGTTATAATGTATAGGGTAAGGAGTGGTCGGTAGTGGTGCGGCCGCCGGGATTTGAACCCGGGATCGCCGGCTTGGGAGGCCGGCGTCCTAGTCCAGGCTAGACGACGGCCGCCTCCATTGGTGTCTATACTGTCTGTGCGGGCTTTAACGGTTCCGGTCTCCCGGATCAGTGGGTTTCGGCATTTATTGTTTTTCTGAAGGTTTTTAGCCTGCAACCCGTATTACCTTGTCCTGGTAGTACCTGGTGTATTGGGAGGGACCCTCTCTGGGAGATGGGGAGAAAGGGAGTCTCCCGAATCGTGGGATGTGGTGAGCCGGAACACCTTATCCCTGGGAGGGTCCCTCGTGGAGCCTGGTGTCTCGGGGATGAGCGGGAGGTTTATTGTAGTCGGCCTGGGCAATGTTGGGCTGCGCGTCCTGTGGGACTTGGCGCGTCATGGTCATGAGGTTGTGGGTGTTGATAGTAGTTATGAGGCTGTGGAGCGCGCGCGTAGCATGGGTTTGAACGCGGAGCTCGGGGATGTGGCGGCCGTCTCCAAGCTGGCGGGGGGGATTGGCAGGGTTGACGCTGTCGTGTCGGCTTTGCCTGGGTCTATAGGGTTCAACGTGGTTAAGAGCCTGGTTGAGCTGGGGTTTAGCGTGGTCGACGTCTCCTTTTTCCCGGAGGATCCGTGGCCTCTGCATGAGCTGGCCCTGAGCAGGGGGGTTACAGTTGTTGTCGATGCTGGTATAGCGCCTGGCCTCTCCAATTTCCTGGTTGGGGCTGGCGTTCGCCGTACGGGTTCGAGGCGTGTGAGGATTTTCGTGGGGGGAATCTCTGCCAGGCCCGATAGCAATCCCCTGGGCCTTGCGGCCACGTGGAGCACTGAGGATCTCTTGGAGGAGTATCGTAGGCCGGCCAGGTATATCCGGGATGGGAGGGTGCACTCGGTCTCCCCGCTTGAGGCGACGCCTGGCCAAGTGGAGGTCCCTGGTGTTGGCGTGCTAGAGTATTTCCCCACCGATGGCCTCAGGACGCTTCTCAAGACGTATGGCGACATGGAGTTCATGGCGGAGTACACGCTTAGATGGCCGGGTCATCTTAACTTGATGAAGACCCTCGCGTCCCTGGGCTTCCTCGGGGAGGAGAACATAAGTGTTCAGGGATGCGTTGTAACCCCGAGGGCTTGCCTGGCGTCCGTCCTTAGGAGCGGGTTGCGTGGTGTTAGGGATATCGTCGTCCTCATGGTCGAGCTGTCTTCCGAGGGGGAAGGGACCCTCAGGTTTAGGAGTGTTGTCAGGTCCGACGAGAACTGGTCTGCTATGTCTAAGGGGACTGGCTCGTTCCAGGCGGTGGTCGCCGAGCTACTTCACGAGGGTAGGCTGGGGCGCGGCCTAGTGGTCCCCGAGGAGATTGGGAGGGACCCCGAGCTCGCATCCAGCGTTATGAGGAAGCTATCGCTGAGGTCCATACACGTCCTGGAGGACTAGTCCATGAAGGCCTCTAACCCCCTTTTATCCGAGTCGCTGGCCCCGGGTAGCTTGTCCACGTCCTCCTTCCTACCCAGGAACTCTAGTATCGCCCTGACAGTGGCCGACCCTATCCCGGGTATCCTGGCTAGCTTCCTTGGATCGGCTAGGGCTAGCTCGTGTAGGGACCTATAGCCGGCTTTATAGAGGCGTCTAGCCCTCACCCTGCCCACCCCGGGTATAGCCACCAGGGGTAGGAGCTCCTCTTTCACCCCATGCTTTATCCTCCTAGCCAGTACCCTGAGCTGTTGCGAGACCTCTATGGAGCCCCTAGCCAGTAGCTGGACGACGTCGGCTAGGGAGGACGCGATCCACTCGCCCGTCTCCACGAGGGAGGCTAGATCGCCGGGCCCCACATTATACCTCTCGGATAGCTCCTCGTCCCTCACCTCGTTGATCCAGTCCTTTAGGAGGAACGTCACCTTGATTCTCCGGAGTTCCTCGGGCCCGAACCAGTCTATCAGGTCGGTTAGTTCGAGGGCTTCGTCTATGCTTCTATCCATCAAGTAGTCCTCCTCCCGCCTGGAGACGGGGAGCGTTATCATGTCGGGCGACGACGCGATCATGTATAGGAGTATGTCGGTCGTATACCTCTTCGCCCTCCCCAGTATATTGTTCACTATGGGTATGTTGGCCGGGTCAAGGTATCGCTGCGATACAGTATGGCCTAGGGGAGTCGCGGAGAGGAGTCCCTCTTCCTCCTGAACCAGTCCCCACTCCACCAGGTTCCCAAGGGATTTCTCCGCGACAGGGCCTACCCTCCTGGGGCCCTCCAGGTAGCTGTGGAACGTCTTCGAGATAAACTCCATGATCTCTCCCCTAGTGGAGGCTAGGCCCGAGTCCAGGATGCCTAGTATAACGTGCCTCAGACTCTTCACGTTGGACAACTTGCTCGTAACGCGCTCAAGATCCCCATATACGTAGTAGTCCATGAGTTCCTCTACCCCGTCTCCCCTGGAGGCTACGATAACTGCATCACCAACCTCGTCATATCCCGGGCGTCCCGCCCTACCGGCCAGTTGCTTATACTCGTAGACTGCAATGGGCCTCCTCATCCCCGCCTCAAACCTATAGTACTCCTCGACCAACACCAGCCTAGCGGGAAGGTTCACTCCAGCCGCTAGCGTCGGGGTCGCATGTATGACGGCTATTCCACCGCTCCTGAACCCCTTCTCTACCAGCCTCCTCTGAGTATTCGATAGCCCGGCGTGGTGGAAGGCGACGCCCCTCCTAACCAGGTCTGCGAGTTTCTCGCGTAGTTGCAAGGGGCCGTCGCTCCGGCGTATTGCGAGGGCTATCTCCCGGGCCGTCTCCCTATCGTACTGGAGGACGCCTTCCAGCGTCTTCGCGGTTTTCTCGGCTAGTGAGACGACTCTCCTCCGGGACTGGGAGAAGACTAGTGCCTGGGCTCCCTCCTTTAGGTAGTGGTATAGCGGGTTGATGTAGGGTAGGGGGGACAGGATTTTTACATGGCTCTCTGATCCATTGGAGAACACTATTCTCTCGTCCTTGTAGACTCCCTCCTTCAGGGGGACGGGGCGCCAGTCGAGGGTTATGGCGCGTGCATTCATCCATTCCGCTAGCTCGTTGACATTGGGTATGGTTGCTGAGAGGCCTATTAGTTGGGGGTCTTTGCCCGCGTATAGTATCCTGGTTATTAGGGATTCCAGTATCGGCCCTCTCTTCTCGTCGCCGATATAGTGTAGCTCGTCTATGACAGCCACGGATACATTGTTCATCACATCCGGCCTATTCCTTAGTATACTGTCTAGCTTCTCGTAGGTGGTCACGAGCAGGTTCGCGTTCCTCGGGCCGCTGGCCAGGTTGCCGACCTCTATCCTAGTCTTCACGCCTAGGCTGTCTAGCTTCGCGAATAGACTCGCCTTTTCATATGCTATGCTCCTTAGGGGGGCGGTGTATACCGCGACCCCCTGGGGGTTGTCGTGTAGGGAGTTAACGATCCCGATCAGGCCTATGAGGGTCTTACCGCTGGCCGTGGGCGTCGAGACTATTAGGTTCTCGCCGTGCTCGACGCCGAGCTCTAACGCCTTTTCCTGCGGCGGGTACAGGTTCTCGACTCCTAGTAGCCTCAATAGCCTTTCCGTCGCTTTCCTCAATGGTTGCCGGCACCTTCCCAGGGCTTATGCCTACTCTACCACGCGGTAGCATCCGGTCTTGGGCCTGTAGATTAGGCCCTCGCGGTAGAGCTTATATAGCATATCCCTTATCTTCTCCTTGTCGAGGTTTGTTGACTCCTGCACTTGTTTTATGATGTCGGACTCCTGCACGCATTCCTTGTCGCTTTCGAGCATTTTTATCGTATCCACTATAATCGTGGAGAGCCGTATCTGGTGCCTGCTCTTCCCCGTCATGATTATGCTGGCGTCTATTTCTCCCGTCTCGGTCATGCCTACGCTCGATAGGTAGCTCATGGTGATTCTAATGGCTTCGGCTGCATCCTCTACGGTTACCTCGTCTTTCAGCGCCATCTTCGCGTGGGCTTCGGCGATTCGTATTATGGCTTCTAGCTGCCTGGCTGTTATGGGTACGGGTGGGCTTTTCTCGTGTGCGACGGCCATGTTCCTCATGTAGACGAAGAACTCTTCTATGAGTTTCTTGGCGTTGGGGCTGAGCCTTGGCTTCACGTATCTCCTGGCGTATATGATGTATTTCTTTAGGAGGCTGGGTTCTATCTCCATCTTGAACTTCTCGATGTTACTATGAGCCTCAAGTATGTACCTAGCCAGGCGCCTATCCTTCTCCAGGCTCGGCTTATCCCTAATGACGAATATCAAGTCGAACCTCGATATTATAGTCGGTTGCAAGTTCACGTTGTCGGTGAAGGTCTTGTCTTCCAGGTATATCCCGAACTTGGGATTGCCAGCGGCTAGTATACTGGCCCTAGCGTTAAGCCTAGCCACGATCCCAGCCTTCGAGATGCTTATGACCTGCTGCTCCATAGCCTCGTGTATAGCCACCCTGTCCTCAGGCCTCATCTTATCTATCTCGTCGATAACCGCCACCCCGCCATCAGCCAGGACGAGGGCCCCTGCCTCCAGGTAGAACTCGCCAGTCTTGCTATCCCGGACGACCGCCGCCGTTAAACCGGCCGCTGTCGACCCTTTACCACTGGTATATACTGCCCTGGGCGCGATCCTGGCGGCCGACTGTAGTAGCTGTGACTTGGCGACTCCAGGATCTCCTACGAATAGTACGTGAATGTCTCCTCGTATCCTGGTTCCATCGGGCATGGTCTTGGGTACTCCGCCGAATAGCGCTAGCGCTATCGCCTCCTTGAGATCCCAATGGCTGTATATGCTTGGAGCGATGCTGGCGATTATCCTCTCACGTATCCAGGGGTCTCGGGCTAGCTCCTTTATCCTCTCCTCGTCTTCCCTGGTAATCGTTATCTCCTCTAGGGCCTTCTCCGACACCCGCATGCTGTTCGCTTCAAGGTAGATCTCGTATAGGGGGCTCGTGGTGGAGGTCTGCTCTAGCCTGGGAATGCCGACCAGCGTGACCCTATCCCCCGGCCGAGCCGAGTCGACGAGGTCGTGCGTCAGGTGTATCTCGATGCTCCTCGGCATCTGCCCCCCGGGGACGTCCTCCGGCCTCTCCTGCAGGGTTATCTTCTGCCAGTCAATGTATCTTGACTTCTCCTTTAACAGCAGGAATTTCCCCCCGCCCTCGCCGCATATGGGGCATATAGAGGGTTTCTCGATTCTATCGCCTACAGCCTCGTCTCCCGGAGGCCACTCGAACTCGCCCCCGCATTTCTCGTGGCGGAAGACGGCCTTCACCATCCTACTCCTGATCGGGTGCATGCGCGTAACGATTCCCTCGACCTGTACCAGCTTCCCTACGAGCTCGCTCCGGATATTCCTTATCTTCACCGTCTCGAAGAGACCGTAGATCCTGGCTATGAACTTCTTCTTCTCAGCGTATTCGGGGTCTTCGAGCTTGACTAGCTCCCTTATAGCTTCCCCCGCCTCGCGTAGGACCTCGGAGGGATTGTCTATGAGCGCTTCCGCCAGCTCGGTGTTGTACCTGTATAGGTCTGAGAAGTCTATGGGTAGGCTCTGGAGGTCGAAGTTTATCATCCGCCTCAACCGCTCCATGTACTTGAAGCGGCCGTGCTCGTCCCTGAAGTTCTTGATGAAGTCCTTGAACATGTCCCCGTAGCCGGCCGAGGGCTCCTCGTACCCTACTACCTCGGTCAAACCCCTCGTCACCTCTTGAAGATCCCGGTGATGTACTCCTTCCACATCCTGGTGATCTCGTTCACACCGGTATAGACGAGGTTTTCCTCCGGCGTCATCCTATCCCTGAGTTCCTCGCCTGAGGTCAACGCGAGCCTAAGTATCTTCACGAGCCTGGTCTCCGCCAGTTCCACCAGGTTCTTCTCCAGTATTTCCCTGTCTCTTAGTAGCATGTGTGTGGGATGCTCTTGGATGAGCTTGTTTAGTTCTTCTACGAGTTCCCTGGCTTTCAGGTAGAAGTCGTTGGGGAGCGGGGTCAACTGGTTGGCGGCCGTGCGCCTCTTCTCCCTGTAATGGTATGTGTTCACGGTATCGATATCGAGCTTCTTATCCTTAACCTCCACTAGGCCATTAGCCTCTAGGACGCGTGCCTGCCACCTAGGCAGGTCTAGCTCGTCTCCCCGCCTGGCGTTGACTCTCCCCGCCGGCGTTGGAAGCCCGTGATAGTTCTTCAGGAACACTACTCTCACATTCCGGGTCTCATAGTCTAGCTGTATCAGCTTCAGGCGCTCGTCTAGTTTCAACACTCCTCCCGATTACAGGTTGTTAATGCCTGGAGTTGATATAGGGGGTTGAACGCTATTCGCCTTATTAGGGGTAAATAGGGTTATCCTATATGAATGATGGACTCGGGATGCTTGGGTGGACTAGCATTGGATTCAATCTACGAGTTGCTTTGGGTCGAGAAGTATAGGCCGAGGAGCCTCAACGAGATAATAAACCAGGAGGAGGTCGTGGAGCGCCTGAAGAAGTTCGTTGAGATGAAGAACATGCCCCACCTACTCTTCGCGGGCCCAGCTGGTACGGGTAAGACTACAGCCGCCCACGCCTTGGCTCATGATCTCTACGGAGAGGGTTATAGACAGTACATGCTGGAGTTAAACGCTTCCGTATCGAAGCATACACCCGTCCCAGTCAAACTCAATAACCGCATCAAACTAGTTACTTTCGAGGAGCTGGACAGAATCTACTTCAGCAACCCGGCCAGAGTACTTAGAAACGACCACGGAGAATATGTAAACCTAGCCAATCACGGCCTGGAAGTCCTAACTATAAATAAGAGAACCTGGAGGCTAGAGTGGAGAAGAGTATCTTGGCTCATCAGGCATAGGGTATCGAAGATCATACGGGTAAGGATCGCTGGAGGCCAATACATAGAACTAACCGGCAACCACTCGGTGATGGCTTTCAACAAGGATGGAGACCTTGTAGAGAGATCAGCGGCGGAGTTAAGGCCTGGAGACTATCTAATCTCCATCGACGGGGGACCCCTGGGATACGACAGGCCCACGACAGAAAAGGGAGTCGGCAGGGCCCAGGACCGTGTCGTAATCACATCAGTGGGATCTCGTAGAGGTTCCGTGACTGCAGAGATAACAGTAGGGACCCTCGGCTACACGAGGGCGGATAGCGTTGAACACGGGTTCCTACCAGTCGAGCCCTTCATCAGGTTCCTCGAAGAGACAGGTTATACCGGGGCGTATGGCTTAGTAGACGAGTCGAAGCCGCAGTTGTACGGGGGCTTGATACCCAAATCCAAGGCCCAAGAGATTCTAGCAACAATCGATGACGACCCGCTATCAGTGAACGAGAAGGAGAAAATAGGGATGCTAAAGCGCCTAGCATACTCGGATCTACACGTGGTGAGGATTGAATCAATAGAGCTGGTAGACTACAATGATTACGTCTACGACGTATCGGTACCCGGTAACAACATGTTCTTCGCCGGGCACACTCCTGTTCTACTCCATAACTCCGATGAGCGCGGGATCAATGTTATAAGAGAGAAGGTGAAGGAGTTCGCGCGGAGCCGAACTCCACCTGAGATCCCATTCAAGATAGTCCTGCTCGACGAAGCCGATAACATGACTGCAGACGCCCAGCAGGCTCTGAGGCGCTTGATGGAGTTATACAGTGCTAACACGAGGTTTATACTGATAGCCAATTATCCATCAAAGATTATAGATCCGATACAGTCTAGGTGTGCTTTCTTCAGGTTTCAGCCCTTGAAGAAGGATGATGTAGTCAACAGGCTGAGGTATATCGCGGAGAAGGAGGGAGTAGACTATGAGGAAGAAGCCCTGGAAACTATCTATGAGATAAGCGAGGGTGATATGAGGAAGGCAATCAACGTCCTACAAGCGGCGGCTGCGATCGGGAGAGTCACGGTAGAGGTTGTATTCAAGGTTGTAGGGCTGGCTAAACCCAAGGAAGTCCGTGAAATGCTAGAACTAGCGCTCAAGGGGGACTTCGTCGCCGCGAGAAACCTAATGAGGAAGCTCATGATAGAATATGGATTGAGTGGAGAGGACCTCATCAAGCAGATACATCGAGAGATCATGGGCACCGAATTGAATATACCCGAAGAGGCGAGGGTCCTTATAGCAGACTACGTGGGGGAGATACACTTCCGGCTAGTTGAGGGTAGCGATGACGACATACAGCTCAGCGCCTTCCTAGCATGGCTCAGCCTACTCGGGCCTAGACTCGGTGTAGAATCTTGATCACACATAGGAGAGCAAAACCGAATATCCCCTGGATAATAAAGTATAGGCCAAGAACAGTGGACGAAGTAGTAAACCAGGATAACGCCAAGAAAAAGCTACTAGCGTGGTTTAAACAGTGGGTCTCAGGAAAACCTCCATCGAAGAGGGCTGTACTCCTCTATGGGCCTCCTGGGGTCGGCAAGACAAGCCTAGTAGAGGCGATAGCTAGGCAATTCAAATTCGAGCTGCTAGAGCTGAACGCGAGTGACTATAGATCTGCAGCGGCAATACGTAGGACCGTTGGCGTAGCCGCTAACAAGAAGCCACTCTATGGGAGAGGTATAATAATCCTCCTAGACGAGATAGACGGCATAGCCCCTAGAGAGGATTCCGGTGGTCTAAAGGCGCTGCTAGAGATAATACCTCATACAACTAATCCCATAGTCATGACGGCTAACGATCCCTGGAAAGAGCAACTGAGGCTCCTACACCAGCAGGCAGAGCTCATACAGTTCAAACCCCTCTCCGTCACTCAAGTTATGGCCGTCCTCCAAAGGATATGCGACTTGGAGGGCTTGGAGTGCGAGAGGGAGGCTTTAAGGTATATAGCCGAGATCGAGAGGGGAGATGTGAGGGCCGCTATAAACGATTTACAGGCCATCGCAGAGGGTTACGGTAGAGTAACGCTCGGTATCGTCAAGCTGGTGATCAGAGGCAGGGACAAGAAATCTGATATATTCGTTACGTTAAACCAGATATTCTACTCTAACAAGTTCTGGCGGTCGCGGATGGCATTATCCAATAGCGAGGAGGACTACGAGACCGTAATCGCCTGGCTAAACGATAACATCCCCAGGAAATACGAGGATCCACGAGACGCGTACAGGGCATTCGACGCCCTGGCACGTGCGACAATCATGCTTAACAGGGCCAAGTTCAAGACAGCATGGTCCCTATTAACCTATGTCTTCAGCCTAGCCGGCCCTGGAGTTACATTCGCGAGGAAGTACTCTCCCATAAGTAAAGCTAGATACGCTTACCCCGATAGGATAAAGATGATGGCCCGGCTGCGCGAGGTTAGGGAGATCCGGGAGTCACTGGCGTCTAGGTTATCGGAGAGAGTATTGGTCTCTCGCAGGCTGGTCAAGACAGAGATACTACCCTACCTCTTCATAATATTCCGAGAGTCGGAGGATCCAGTACCCGCGGCTCGACTCGCATTAGGATATGGTCTTGACAGGAGGGAGGTGGAGTTCCTAGCGGGCCATAGGTCAGGCGAGATACTATCGGCTATCGAGAAGATAAAGCGGTCAAGAAGGGACGTGGTCGAGAAAAAGGAATCGAGGGCCGAGAAGCGAGAGGAGCATGAAGAGGGGGCTGGCAGGCGTAGGAGGACTGGGGCTAGACGAGGTAGGCGCCCGGCTTCGAGTACCCTGGATTCATTCTTCTCGTGAATACTTGACTTTCTCTAATACTCTTATCGACTCTATCAATGTGTGGGGGTACTGGCCCTTCTCGTCTTTCTCGTACTTCTTTACCATGTCCCATATAGTCAAAAGTGCGGCCGCTACACCTGTGAGCGCCTCCATTTCTACCCCGGTCTTGTATATTGCTTTAACCCGGACTCGGACTCGGACTCGATTGTTTTCGTAGTTGAACTCTACGTCTACATGTTGTATAGGTATCGGGTGACAGTATGGTAGGATGTATGGGGTTTTCTTTACCGCCTGTATAGCGGCTATCTTGGCCGCTTCCTCGACGTCCCCCTTCTCTATTTTATTATCTAGAATTAATTTTATGGTATCTGGTCTTAGTCTTATGTACCCCTCGGCCTCGGCTATTCGAAGCACAGATTCCTTGCCCGAGATATCAACCATGCCTTTCTTCATTACCAACCCCGCTCCATAGCCTCTCCAATTCCTCAAGTAGCTTTCGGGTCGCGTTTATCCTGGGATCGCTTAGGTTTACCTCGTAGAGTCTTAACCGCCCATACGTATGTTCATGTACTATGCCCAACTCGACCAGCCTGTCTAGATGGACCTTAGCTAGTCTATATGGTAGCTTTGTTTCCCTTATGATTCTTGATATGTTGGCTTGGCCCTCTTTTAATAGGAATCGTATTATCCTGAATCTCCCCTTGCTCTCGAAGAGTTCTTCGAGATACATTAAGGCTCCCTCTACAGTAGCCTCTTTTTGAGTATCTCTTCTATTACCTCAACCAGAGGTCTCGCAGGTATATCTGTTCTTAGCCTAATGATCGAGGTTCTCCCCCTCATTCCCTTCCCCGAGGGCTTGACGTCGAGTAACTGTATACTTTTCAGGTTATTTATATAGATATTGAATTGTGTATGGGCTCTCGGGGCCTCACCATAGAGTTCTGAGAGCTCATTATATAACTGCCGTAGCCTGCCTGTTGTAAGCCACTCGCCCTCCTCCACTGTATGCTTGGCTACAGCTAGCAGGACGAGTAGCTCGTGGGTGCTTAATCCTTCCAGGTCACTTATACTGACGTTGGCAATCGAGTCTAGCGAAAGGGCGTGGCGTACGTGTTCCGGCGTTATTCTATGGGATCCCTCGTATTCGGCTTGCTCCGCGGCACTGTTTAACGCGTTTATTGCACGTCTGGCGTTCCCGTCTCTCAAACCTGTGCCGTCGACCCCGTAGTGCTCAGCTATCATGTATAATATCTCGGGAGTCCATGTGCCCTCGTAGAGGGAGATCTCTGCCCGCTGTTCGAGTATCTCATAAAGCTCCTCGACAGTGTACGGCTTCAAGTGTAGCCGGAAGTTGATCTGCGACTCGATCTGGGGCATCTTGGACCGTAGCTCGCTGAGGACGAGATAGTCTGATGCAACTAGGACATAGCTTATCCGCGGTACCCCGTCTGGCGGCGGCACTTGTTCGTATATCCTTAGCAGGGAGTACAGGTAGGCGTCGTCTACTTTAGGCGATTTTATCAAGTTCTGGAACTCGTCTATTGTTACAAGTACATAGTAGTTCTTCTCGTACACATAGTCTACAATAGTCTTTATGGCTTCCAGCGTCGAGGAACCCTTTATACTGATCTTGGGGCTGAGCTGGCTTGCTATTATAGCCAGTATCTCGTGGAGCGACGGTGCAGAGTAAACGTTTACATATATGAACTTGTACTTGATCCCGTGTCTAGCCGCGAGCTCCGAGATTTTAAGCCCAGAGTACTTCGCGACGGTCGTCTTTCCTATACCGCTTCGACCCGGCGAGCCGAATATCGCGACGACGTCGCCTGCCCTCCCTTCGGAGAACCTGGCGAAGACTTTCTTGGTTAGGAGCGCCGCCTCTTTCCTCCTAACCCTCAGCTCCGAGGGTATATAGAGTTCTGCAAGGGCGTTCCTATCTTTGAATATGGTACTCTCTTCGACGAGCCCCATGCACTATCACTTCCGGCCGACTATAATACCTTGTATCCATCCATTCTGGAAGTAATCGGTACTACTATATTTCAGTATCGTAGCCTACGAGGAGACAGCCATAACCACACCTCCTAGCATAACCCCAGGAGGCCAGGACCAGATCGTCTATACCCTCGATATCTACGACGAAACTGCTATTCCGATTCAATATTATATTTAATTTAGATAATATTATATCTTTCTTGATGTATTTTTTCGATTTTCCCCGGAGCGCGACTATTAGTCTCACCGGAGACTGGATACGGCTGGAAGCCAGTCTAGAAGCTATCAAAGACTCTACATCAGCCCCACCTATACTGGCGCATACCTTCGGGATCACGAGACGAGACGCAAAAGAGAACCTATAATCCCTAACAACATCCAAAATATTATCATAACGAGCTATCTCATTGCCCATTATCAGGTATACGCCGGGAAACGGCGTCGATCGAACATAGCCCCCCATCGCAGCAGCTAGATCCCACGCTTCCTCCAAACACCACTTACCCCTCTTAGGCTTGGCTACTACGACAGCCGCCGGGCATAAGGACATACTTTCCTCAACGGACATACACTGCACCTAGGCTTCCTCGCCTTACAATATCTCCTGCCGAGGGCTATTAGTAGGCGATGAGCTTCTTCTGCGTTATCTGCTCCAAAGAATTCGAGAAGCTTCCTGGAGACCTCGTCATATGTGGCTTTTTCACCGACCAAACCCCATCGCCTGGCTATCCTAAAGGCGTGGGTATCTACTGCGAAGTACGGTGCCTTGTGGACTAGCTGGAGGAAGACGTCTGCTGTTTTCTTGCCTATGCCTGGTATAGACAGGAGCCACTTTCTTAGTTTTCCGGGTTCTGTCTTGACTAGGAAGTCTTCTCCGATTTCACAGATTTTCTCAGATAATATATATATTGTTCTGGCTTTTTGCCTATATAGTCCAGCAGGTTTGATTGCCTCTTCTATGCTCTTGATATCGTGGCTAAGGACGTCGCCGCATCTAGTCCCGATTTTTTCAATAAATCTAGTCAATGCTTTTATCGAGTTTTTATCAGAGGTATTTTGACTTAATATTATTGAAATAAGTAATAAAAAAGGGTTGTCTTCTATTTTCCTCGCAACCAGGACAACATAGTCCTCATCCCTAACTGGAAGCGTTTTTCTCATAATATCTAGTACCTCTTTACCACTAGCTTCTATCATTTCCACACCCTCAACATAATTAGGAATAACAGCGAAAGGGATAATATGGTGCGGGAAGATGAAGGAGTGCCCAAGCTTCAAGCACCTAGAACACACAGCCGATGTGTTAATAGAGGCTAGCGGGAGAACGCTTGAAGAGGCGTTCGAGCAAGCTGGACTAGGCGTCTACGAGGTTATAACAGACACCTCCGGCGTGCAACCAAGGGTAAGAATAGACATAGACATTACAGGAATGGACCTTGAGAACCTGCTCTACAGGTGGATCGAAGAGCTGCTCGTCAATACAGACAGCGAGGGACTAGTCTTCTCCCTGTTCAGGGTCTGCAGGATAACAGAGGGGGAGGGGGGCTACCGCATAGTTTCAAGCGTGTGGGGGGAGCGATTCGACCCGGAAAGACACGAGGAGAGGACCATTGTAAAGGCCATGACCTACTCCCAGATGAGCATTGACAAACGCGACGGGTGCTGGATTCTAAGATTCGTCGTAGACATATAATTAATGAGGCTATTCCGCTAGAGTCCTTCTTAACTTATCAATGCAAACGCGACAATAACGGGGTGGCTTGTCGTCTAACTCCTCTAGGCTATTGCTATACTTCATAACGCACTGGTTCTGGCAATGGGCTAAACCGGCTAGGTGGCCGAACTCGTGGAGTATTAATTTCAGGAGCCTCTCAAGATAAAGACCATGGTTTGTATCATCCATTATCCGCTTTGAATAGATAGTCGCCACCCTAAGCTGTGGTGTCGCTAGGCCAAATACGAAATTCAAGTTGCGGACGTAGCCATCGCCATTAACTATACCTATAAGGTAAACTCCAGGGGACCGCAGTACACCACTATACTTACTATAGAGGTATTTATTTACTTTTTCAGCGTTATATTGCATCCTACCGGCATCGTACAGGTCTAGAGGTAGCATTAGGACGGATCCGGGCGTTATTACCTGGATCGACCCGGGTATCTCGTTTGTAATCGCTTTCCTCAGATGCATTATTTCATACATAAATGACTTATTTATAGATTGTAATATCATTATCGTCATCGTCTCAACCATAAGTACCTAGTTGGGAGCAAGGAATTTATCTACCAGCCATGGTATTCCTTAAACTGGCCGCCGTGGGCCGCCGTAGCTCAGCGGGAGAGCGCCCGGCTGAAGACCGGGCGGTCCGGGGTTCGAATCCCCGCGGCGGCACCACTCAATTAATCCCAGTTCCCGCTATTCTAACTCAAGTCGCAGTTGTTCATTGACAAGGTCTCTGACAGCAGGTGGCTCGTCGGGCAGTTTCTTGAGTAGATTCTCGGGCACGTCTAATATATTATCCTTTATTAACATTAAAATAGTCTTATATGTTGTGTATGCTAGTAGGATTGGATCGGACACGTAGTATCTAGCCTCATATATATCTTTTATCATATTATATACTAATAATAATTCTGCCTCGTCGGCTATGATTAATTTATCGCCATCGCCCCTATAAATAATATTAAGTATTTTATATGCTATATATTTATTAATTGATATGTACATTGCATCGTGTTCTTCAATGAAGGCTACAGTCCCCCACTTTTTGGTTTCAGGGCGTCTAACATCAAACCCCAGCGCCGGTTCCCTGCCGCTAGTGACCAGGATGTAAATATTATTCACATCTATTATAGGCTTTATAATTGTTCTAATAAATGATTCGAGGAGGAATACGCTTTTCTCCGGGTAGTCGCTAGCCTCCATGGAGGTAGCTGGTTTCTCGGGCACGTAGGAGGACGCGATCAGCCTCGCTAGACGGATCGATATCTTATCAATTACTAATACTAACAGAATAAAAATACTTGAAGCGAATAATAACATGTTACGGGTGATCCTAACTCCCATGAACAATCCAATAACATACAGGATCAACGCGGAGATTAACCCTGCAACGAGAGCGAGGACACCACGTGTAGGGATAGTGAATCGTCCCGTGTCCCAGCCACCCCATTCCATGTATAGAATCGAATCCCGGGATTAAAGAAAGAGCCCTACCCGGGCTCAAGCCAATCAAGTAAAGTAGATTTCTTTTTAATAAATACAGGAACCACCCGACGGTTAACAGGCAAAGCAACATTGTATACTCTAATCCCCTTTACCAAGGCGAAAGGCCTACCCCTGTGTGCATGCCCATGTATTGCTATATCAGGTCGAGCCTCGATCAGCGCTCGCTCCATCCCCGGCGAATATATTTCGGGCCAGATTCGCCTTGGCTCGCCAATTATAGTCGCTTTCGTTAATGCATAATGAGAGACTAGGACTACATAATCAGCTTCTCTCCTGGCATTTTCTATCAATTCCTTGACGACTCTAGGCCTTTCTTCATAGACCTTCTCTAGCCATGGCATGTGTCTTCTTTGCCACCTAGTCGGTCTTTCGAGGGCACCTCTTGTCCCGACGAACGCGATCCGCTTGTCGCCGCATTCGAGGACCTTGTAATCATCATCTAACCATATTACATGTGGGTATCTCTTTTTGAATTCAGAGGCTCTATCATGGTACTCCTCGTTACCGAAAACAGAGATGATATTTACATTATTAAACTTATCCTCGATTAGATCGAAGACAGCGCCAGCCGCATCAACGTCACCCTTATCAACAATATCACCAGCCAACACAAAGAACGACGCCCCATAGCTATACTCAGAGAGAGCCTTCTTAAACAAACCCAGGAGGCGTGGACTGTGGATATCGCTCGACGACGCTATAGGGGCCTCAGTGCTACAATGGCTCTCCACTACAGTCAGCCTGCCCATCGGTCCTCACTGGCCCAAGGGTAATGCAAGGGGCCAGCGAGAGTATAATGGCTTAACCGGCCACCATAGAGGCACACGCCTTATTTCACTGTTTTGACTAGAGCCTTATTGAGCGCGCCAGTAAGCGACATCACGATGGCGCTAGCCAGGTGCAACGGCGTTGCAGTATCAAGCCTATGCTCCCATCCCATACAGTCTGCGAACACTCGTAGAAGGCTCGGGTCTATTTCCCGCTCTTCCCTGCCCAGGAGCGAGCTAAGGGCGTAAACCAATACATTGTATACCGCGTCCGGACCCAGGCACTCTGTCAACTCAAGTATATCAACTAGGGGATGTGACACTATACTGCTAGCATCGCCGATGATGTCCTCCTTAGCTTCAAAGAGTAGCAGGTCGTAGACGTCGGCCGCTTTAAACAGGGAGTCCCTCGGGTCCCCCGCCACTACGGCTATTGAGACAAGCGAAACAAAGAGGTCAGACAGCTTCTCATACCATTCGCCAGAGTAACCCTCCCCCACGCCCGGTGCCAGAGCTACGGCCCCCACACTCTCGTTAAGCTTGTCTTCAACCGACAATCAATCCACCCACCAGGAAATGCTAGCCCCGGGCCCCTCAAGGAAGTATAAGCATGGTAATACCGAGGCGGTCTGCTGGACTAGGAGTCTTCATCGGACACCCTCTGTGAAGTCCGGGTTCTTATCTTCATCCCAGTGGATTATACTGGCTACCGCGATTTCGTGCAGGGCCACACTTCCCGGTACCGCTTTACGACGTCGATAAACTTCTTGGCCCTATCCACGCTCACCACGTTCTCGGTCCTGCCTCCTAGCTTAACCGAGGTCCCCACGATGAAGCCGTCCGCCAGCCTCCAATACTCCCCGAGGTTTTCCGTGGTAATCCCGCTCCCAACGAGGAGCAAGGCGTCCCTACCCTTGAGCGCCTTTTTGAGCCGAGACACATGGTCCTTGGAGGGTACACTGCCTGTCCGTGCGCCAGTTACAATGACACCCTTTATCGGGAATCCAGCTCTCGACAAGCACTCCAGGACTAGATCTTCCAAGCTCGCTTTCTCCAAAAGGGGCCAGCTGTGCTTAACGTTTACGTCGGCCAGTATACTCAGCGCTCCCGACTCTAAGGCGTCGTAGGCGTTCAGCTCCGAAAGAGCCTTGGCGAGGGCAGGAAGGTTTGGCGATAGCATGCCTTCAACCGCGATCCTATACTCGCACAGGCTGTTCACTCGGACGAACCCTGCCCTGGCGATGTACGCGGCATAGAGGGCCTCGTACCCGCTGTTACGGAGTATGTTTATACCCACCGGTATGTCGACTTTCCTAGCTACCTCCCGTGCAATGGACGCCATGGAGGCGGCCTCGCCTATATTTGCCTGCATTGAGTATGGCATGTCGCCGTAATTCTCTATTATAACGGCGTCGAATCCGGCCTCTTGGTACTTCCTTGCCTCCTCCACGGCGTATTCATAGATCTCGTCGATACTCCATTTGCGGCCAATACGCCCAGGGTAAAGCCTCCTCTTATAGGCTGGCGATCCCGGTAGCGGGGGTAGGTGGACGACTCCTATGATGGGCTTGCAAGTGTCGAAGATCAAGACGGTCTCACACCCCACAGACTCTTCCAACCATATTTCCCAGTAATCTCTACAAGTCAAAAAGATATGTTGAAGACCCGATTACTACTCTTCCGCCCTCTTCAGCCTCCTTAACACCTCAAGGACCAGGCGGACTCCATAGCCGGGAGCGTGCCGCCCGGGCCAGTAATCTGGTGCTATGGACGCCGCCTCACCACCGCCTATTCCGGGGCCAGCTATGTCTAGGTGCACGAATCTCTTCCCGTGACTGAATCTTTCCAGGAACAGGGCTCCGTATATAGCGCCGCCCCATCTACCGCCGACGTTGCTTATATCGCCTAGCCTAGCGTTCTTGGTTAGTAGCGGCTTGTAGACGTCAGCCATCGGCAGCGGCCATAGTAGTTCTCCGGTCTTCTCCGAGGCTTCTTTAAATGCTTCTTCGAGTTCCTTGTCCTTGGTGAATAGAGCCGCCATTAATGGTCCTAGCGCTACTACGGCGGCCCCGGTGAGCGTAGCTAGATCGATGATTATATCTGCGTTCAATTCCTTCGCCGCGTAGGAGATGGCGTCGGCTATCACAAGCCTGCCCTCGGCGTCGGTATGCCCTACGTCCACCCGGGTACCATCCCACATCTTGATTACGTAGCTCGGCAGGTACGCCTCTCCGTCCAGGGTATTGATGGCGGCACTCAAGAGGCCATAGAGGTCTATGTTAAGCCCGAGCTTCGAGGCCGCCCATATGATTCCGAGGACTGCTGCGCCACCAGCTTTGTCGGCGTACATGTCAGTCATCGTGTGCCCTGGTTTGACTTGAATTCCGCCTGCGTCGAAGACTAGGGTTTTCCCTACGAGCGCTATCTTGCCGGAGCTGTCCTCTCCCCCGCTCCCCTTGTAGTGTAGTATTATTAACCTGGGCTTGAAGCTGCTTCCGCTCCCTACGTTTACTATGCCTCCGAAACCCTCCTTGACTAATTTCTCGTAATCAAATACTTCTACCTCGACGTTAGGAGTTTTCGAGAAGAGCTCCTTTACCTTCTCAGCTAATCTCTCGGGGTATAGATCGTTTGGGGGAGCGTTTGCAACGTCCCTAGCTAGGAAAACGGCTTCGGCCAGCGCCCTTACGTAAGTCTCATCCACGTCTCCAGCATAGTGGACTACTTTCAGCTTATTCTTCTTCTCACTCTTGAAGTATTCCAGGGTATATGAGCCTAGGAGGAAGCCGAGCAAGGCCTCGCTTGCCACGTCGCTATCGGCTATATCCTCCAGAACGAGGACAACCTCCTCGTACTTATCCAGGACCTGCTTGGCGGATTTTGCCAGGGCACGTCGATACGACTCGTGGTCAGCCTTGTCTCCAACACCAACTAGATACACTACCCTGCCATCGACGAGCAGAGTGTGTATTTCGCCCCTACCAGCTTTGAAGAGCGATTCACTCGCTTTAGAGACGAGGCCACCTGACATTTCATCGAGCTTCTCCACGTACCCCTTGATAACGGGTTTCTTGTCCTCCTGAAGTACCGGTACTATAATTGGTTTCGTATCACCGGTCTTGAACGGGTCGTCTACAAGCTTCTTTATATCAGGCGGAGACGTGTATATCATAGCCGGTCGCCACTGGAAAAGGTATGTGCGCCTGGTTAAAGAGGTATGTAATTACATAAATAGGCACACGATATCCGTATCAAGATGATAGACCCGTGCCCGCCCGAGGCCGCGGCAACCCGCGGGGGATATCGTGTCGGTGAAGGCGGGTTTGCGCGTCGCCACCTCCTACGAATAATGGTTAAAAATAACCCCCAGACTAGTACCCCGGGTCTAACCGGTGCACTAGCTGGTATGGATCGCGTCGCAGTCGTAGACTTCGGCGGCCAATACGCTCACCTAATATCTAGAAGGCTACGAGAACTTAACGTCTATACTGAGTTGGTATATCCCGAGGACGTAACTAGGGCGCTCGACGACTATGCGGGCTTCATCCTCAGCGGCGGCCCTTCAAGTGTATGGCAAGCGAGGCACGACAGGATAGCCAGGGCCGTAGTGGACTCGGGTAAACACGTCTTAGGGATCTGTTATGGACACCAGTTGCTCGCCAAAGTACTTGGTGGGACTGTGGGTCCCTCTCCTAAGCCGGAGTTCGGCCCTACACTAGTCAGGATACTCGACAGTAGAGAGATACTGGACGGGTTCCCGCCTAGGGTTAGGGTTTGGATGAGCCATAATGATGCCGTCTTAGACGCACCTCCCGGGGTGAGAGTGGCTGCTACAAGTGAGGGGAGTCCCGTCGCGGCCATGTGGGTTGACCACGTTTATAGCGTTCAGTGGCATCCCGAAGTCAAGCATAGCGAGCTAGGCAGAGAATTGCTATCTAACTGGGTTAGGATAGCCGGGATCAAGCGAGAGTGGCATCCAGGCAATATGATAGACGCGTTAGTTAGAGAGGTTAAAGGGATCATCGGCGAGGAGAGGGCTATAGCCGCTGTGAGCGGCGGAGTAGATTCTACGGTAGCAACGGTTATAGCGCATAGAGCTATAGGCGAGAACTTGATCCCAGTACTCATTGACCACGGGTTTCACCCTGAAGGAGAGGTCCAAAGGGTTACGCGTTTCCTAAGGAGTATCGGGGTTAACGTCCAGGTGGTAGACGCCTCGGAGGACTTCCTTAACAATCTAGAGGGGATCGGGGACCCCGAGGAGAAGCGAAAGATCTTTGGCAGCATATATGCTAGGGTGTTTGAAGACTTGGCAAGGGAATCGGGGGCTAAATACCTGGTTCAAGGCACCATCTACCCTGATATAATAGAGTCGGGAGCTCGGAAGGGGGCGGACGTCATAAAGAGCCATCACAACGTGGCTGGTTTGCCCGAGAAGTTTGGCTTGAAGCTGGTCGAGCCCCTTAGATTCTTTTACAAGGACGAGGTCCGGGTTATTGCCAAGAGGCTCGGACTACCGGACGAGTTGGTCTATAAGCAGCCTATACCGGGTCCCGGCTTGGCGGTCCGCGTGGAGGGCGCCATAAACAGGAAGCTGGTAGAGATCGCGAGGAGGGCTAACTCTATTGTAGTCGATGAAGTCGAGAAAGCAGGAATCGCGTCTAGACTCTGGCAATACTTCGCTATAGTAACTAGATCCAGGGCGACCGGGGTTAAGGGGGATCGCAGAGCATACGGTCTCGTCGTGGCTATACGCATGGTTACTAGCGATGATGCAATGACCGCCGAGGCCTACCGGGTCGATTGGAATGTGCTTGAGAGGATCGTGAATAGGATAACCTCTGAGATACCAGAGGTTGTACGTGTTGTTTACGATGTCACTAGTAAGCCTCCGGCCACTATAGAATGGGAATAGAGTGTAGTATTGCATTCTACTCTATTTCGTCTAGATCGGATAGGTCGATCTCAATAATAGTACCTTCCTCTCGCTTCTCATCCTCTCTCCCCGGAGCTTCATCACCTCCAGTTTTTATCTTCTTGATAGCGTCCCTCCACTTGTAACCGCAGTTGGGACAGACGAAGCTTGCCATGATAGTCACCGTTATTCTACCGTACTTGTCCGGTATGGGAGATACTATTGTCCACGTCTTCACGGGCTCGTTGACCCTAGTTCCACACTTGGGGCAGACGAAGGGGTCCTTCTTCTTTTTTCTAGGCAATCTCTCTCCACCTCCCGCCGTTGCTTCGGTCTAGACTTATATTAAAGGGATACCCGTATTCTTTAAGGATTGATGCCAGCTCTCTCACTACAAGGTCTATCTTCTCAGACTGTACACGGTAGCCTGGGTGCGGCACTAGAAGTGACGCCGTGAAGGCGTCGGGGCCTATCTCTTCCACATAAATTCTAGCTTCTCCCGGGACCGCAGTTATGCTTCCCACCACGTCTTGAAGGCGTTCTCTAAGCTTCGCCATGAGTTCTTCGGCTATCTCGATGTCTTCGAACCCCCATATGCGGATCCTGAACTTGATGTGTACCGGTTCCCTGATAGCGGATTTGATCTTTGAGAGCAGTACTCTATTGGGTATGCTGCATACCTTATAGCCGCTGTCGATGATCGTGTAGATGACTGTGATTTTCCTGATCTTGCCTTCGCATCCATCGACCACGACGTATTCCCCAATGGTTGCTAGTTGCGAGAGTAGGATAGCGTAGTAGCTGGCTATATTGGCTATAGTCTCCCATGATGAGGCTAGGATTACTAGTACTATCCCAAGTATGAATAATGCTATTAGCGTCTGTTGTGTCAGGAGATATAATGCTAGGAATAATGTAATTATAAGCGTACTTAATTCTATTATTTTATATGTGTTTTCAAGAGACCTCTGATCCGCTCCACTCAATCGGCCGAGCCTGGACAGCAGCCTCTTGACAACGCCTAGGAACAATAGTATTACGATAATCAGTACGATGGCTTCCAGCGTTCGCGCGAATAACACGTTACCCTTAACCATAACCCAGAGACTTATCAAGTCACTTACATCCATAAGCCAACCACCTAGAACAACTCGCTCAACTCCTTAACCGATTCCTCATGAGCCAAGGCCACCACAATCTGGCCGGGCTCTAACGGAGGAGCCTCACTCGGGTCATAGAATCTGTCCTCCCAGTAAATAGCCAGGATCTTCACTCCCTTCGGCAGTAGACCCCTCTTCTCAAGCTCCAAGGGCGTGATACCCCTCACGCTACTCGTCTCCCTCACCGTCAGAGAGACTAGCTTGAACTCGCCTATTAGCGTATTCACTAGGTTAACCACCTTGTATCTACCCTCTATCAGCGTATAGAGTATGTTGGCCGCAATCTGGGGGACGACTATGATGCCCTCAACCCCGAGAATCCGGAGGAGCCTACTGGTCTTAGGGTTTTTAACGCGTACATAAACCTTCTCTATGTTATTAAGCTTCGCTATCGCGGCCACGAATAGATTAACCTCGTCCCTATCAGTCGCGGCTACAACCACGTCGTAGATTCTTATATCTAACTCCTCGTAAACGCTGGGATCCGTGGCGTCTCGGATGTAACTCTCTACATCAGCCTGTATATTGAGCACCTTCTCTTCACTCTTATCTATAACCGTGACCGAGTGGCCAGCCGAGCTCAGCAGTTCGGCTAGCGTGCTGCCAACCCTACCGGCCCCTATTATCAATACCCTCAAAGCCGTAGCCCCCGAACCCGAAACAATATCTCTCCAGGCATTAATTATATCTTGGCGGCTGGCTACGCTCTCTAGAGGTGGTGTCTCTCCATTGGATTACACGATTAAAAGCGTCGGCGGCTTACAGGTACTCGACTCGCGTGGAAGGCCAACACTCAAGGTATATGTGAGGACGGGGTCAGGTAAAGGCTATGGATACGCGCCGAGTGGGGCTAGCCGCGGCGAGAGAGAAGCCATTGAACTCAGGGACGGCGGCAAGAGATGGTTGGGCTACGGCGTCGCGCGTGCATTGTCTATTCTGGAAACCCAGATAGCCCCGCGCCTCGCCGGGTTAGACTCTAGGATGCAGGCCTTCATAGACGGTATCCTTATCGCCCTTGACGGGACCCCTAACAAGTCAAGGCTAGGCGAGAACACCACAACCGCTACTAGCATTGCGGTGGCCCGCGCAGCAGCCGATACAGCACAGTTGGAACCCTTCGAATACCTAGGCGGTCCAGGCGCTAGGCTACTGCCGACTCCCCTTCTAAACGTTATAAACGGCGGCGCTCACGCCGGCAATGAACTAAGTATACAGGAGTTTATGATTATACCCGTGAACGCCGATACGTTCAGGGACGCGCTCCGCATGGCAGTGGAGGTCTACGGCGGCTTGAAGATTATCATAAGAGAAAAGTATGGCCCCAACTCGATTAATGTCGGCGACGAGGGAGGCTTCGCTCCTCCATTAAGGAACACCCGCGACGCGCTCAACCTCCTAGTGGAGGCGGTAAAACGCGCCGGCTACGAGCCGGGAACGGACTTCTTCCTAGGGATCGATGCCGCTGCATCACAGTTTTACGACAGTGAAAAAGAAGTTTATAGCATAGATGGAAAGGCCATGAACTGGCAGGAACTACTGGAATTCTATTCTAGCCTAGTCGAGGAGTACCCCATAAAGTACATAGAAGACCCATTCGACGAAGATGCGTTCGAGCACTATGCAGAGCTAACCAGGCGTATCGGTGATAAGGTCCTCATAGTCGGCGACGACTTATACACTACAAATACACGGTATCTCAAGAAGGGGATAGAGGCTAGATCAACGAATGCAGTACTCGTGAAAATAAACCAGGTAGGTACACTCACGGAGACTATAGACTTCGTAATGGAGGCTTCCCACTATGGACTACGTAGTATAATAAGCCATAGAAGCGGCGAGACAGAGGACTCCTTCATAGCCGACCTAGCCGTCGCCTTATCGACGGGATTGATAAAAACCGGTGCCCCCGCCAGAGGGGAGAGAACCGCTAAATATAATAGGTTATTAGAGATCGAAAACATACTACAGTCTTCTGCAAGGTATGCTGGTGTCAGGCCCTTCACAGGGTGGTGAACGGGATTGGGCTACGGCTACGCAGTCGTACTGGTTACAACGCCCGCGGGGCAAGGCGGCGAAATAGCCCGGTCTATAGTTGAGAAGAGGCTCGCCGCCTGTGTCAACGTGGTATCTGGCGTGAAGAGCTTCTATCTATGGAAGGGTGCCTTAGAGAGCGACGGGGAGGACTTACTGATAATAAAAACTAGGATTGACAAGCTAGAAAAACTCATTGACGAGGTCAAAGAGATGCATCCCTACGAGGTCCCAGAGATAATAGCGTTGCCCATAATCGCCGGAAACAATGATTACCTCAAATGGATTGATGAAGAGGTAAGGTGATATGGCGCATGTATCTCCGTCTCTAGTAAAGAAGCATATCGAAAAGAACTCCCTACTCAAAAAAGCCTGGGAGATACTAGTCAATGACGTTGAAATACAGGAGCTCCTCAAGATGTCTAACGTTAACGCGGTGAGCAGGCTACTATACAATGACCACGGCCCAGTCCACGCAGCCATCGTATCCGGGTCCGCGCTTGAGATCTACGAGATACTAAAGAGCGCTGGAATCAAGCCGTCCAGTCTAGAACAGAGAGTGGTTCCAAGCGAGGACTATTCAAGGCTAATAGTGCTACTAGGCGCATACCTCCACGATATAGGCAACTCTGTGCATAGAGAGAACCACGAGCTCATAGGCGCCCTATTATCAAACACCTTGCTCGATAGAATCCTACAAGAGATAATCGATAGCAAGCAACTGATCTACAGGATAAAGAGCGAAGTCATGGGAGCAATTTACTCCACAGCCATGAACGTCAAGGCTCTAACAATAGAGGCATCCATAGTCAAGGTCGCCGACGCAACCGACATGGCCGAGGGGAGAGCAAGGCTCCCATACTCAAGGGGCAAAGAGGACATCCATGCATTATCAGCCCTCAGCATAACCCGCGTCGAGCTGAAGAGAGGGCGCGAGAGGCCCCTCATCATAGAGGTCTACATGAAGGATCTAGCTGGGATGTTCCAAATAGAGAAGGTCCTGCTACCGAAGCTGAACTACTCCCTGATAAGAGAGTACACAGAGGTAAGGCCCATCCTTATAAACGGCTCCGGCCAGAGCCTAAAACCCATCAAGCCCTGAAATCTACGTGTATTGAGAGCTGGGGTATTAGATGCCGTCTGAGGCCGTGATGTCGAGGCTGGTCGAGGGTGCCGCCAGGATAGCCAGTGGCCTCATCGACGTCGACGAGTTCTTCTATCCACTAGCCCCTAAGATAGCTGTTACAGCAGCTCGAAACGTTGGCTTGAGACTGCGCCCACCCACTACGATATACTACTGTATCCTGTGTAATAGAGGCCCCTTCACTAGGAAGGGCTATTACCTTCATCTAATCCGAGTCCATAGCCAGTCTATTCGGCGGATGATAGAGTATGAGATAGAGCGTCTCGGAGAAACTTCTCGCGGCCAGGTGGAATAAGTATCCGGGGTCCAAGCGCCGTTTCTATATAAACTAAGACGACGTCCTCACTGGCCTGGAGGGACCCCTCATACACGTAGACTTCCTCGCCCTCCTCGTACCATTCAAGATCGTCTCTCTTAAACACTATGTAGTCCCCGGAAACGCTAGGTAGGCTCCCAATCCTCTCGCTCCTCAGGATTCCCACTCGGACGAGTCTCGCGGGCCTCGGGAAAAGCATCCTTTGACTCCTGTATTTCGGGCTCTCTCCCATGACCTCTATAATGCCAGGAGCCTCCACCGTCACCTCGAAGTAATCGCCTTCTCTAGACTTAGTCGACTTCTCTATCACATTGAGCAATATCTCTATTGGGCTCCCGACCTCGACAGACTCGTATTCTCTACCAGGTCTAAGGACTCCAATCTCGACGGGCCCATAAGTCTTCTTGTCGGAGATAAACCATTTTATAGTAACTTTCACGTTGCCAGAGGTTTTAGACATAGTCGTCTCCCGTCAGTATCTAGGATCGAGCCTCGAATTATTAACCTAGTCTGATATCCATGGTTAAACGTATCTTTGGGGTGAGCCACTTGAAGGCGCCAACCGAGATCTTAAACCCTGCAATGTACGAGATCATAGGTGAAACAGCGTTCTCCTACCTAGCCACCGTGAGAAGGCTAAGGAGTGAGGGCAAGGATGTTGTGAGTTTCGGCATAGGGCAGCCTGACTTTCCAACCCCCAAACACATAGTGGAAGCCGCTAAGAAAGCCCTCGACGAGGGTTTTACAGGGTACACGGAGACGGCTGGCATACCGGAGCTGAGGGAAGCGATATCGGAGTACCTCTCGCGCTACGGTAAAGTGTCGCCGGACGAGATAATAGTAACCACTGGAGCCAAGACGGCTATATTCCTGGGGATATCAGCGTTTCTCAAGCCAGGAGACGAGGTCATAATACTCGACCCTAGCTACTACGCCTATAGTCAGATAGCAAAGTTCATCGGAGCCAAGCCGGTCTTCCTACCAATGAACTTCGAGCCCGACAAGGGCTTCAGCATAGACGTTGAACGGCTAGAGGATATGATAACCGATAAGACGAGGGGTATAGCCATAAACAATCCCCATAACCCGACGGGAACAGTGTTCACGCCGGAAGAGCTAGATTACGTGATGGACTTGGCCAGGAAACACAATCTAGTAATATTCGTCGACGAGATCTACGATAACTTCGTCTTCCACGGCGCCCGGTTCAAAAGCTTCCTCTCGTACCCTGACTGGAGAGACTACGTAGTTTACATCAACGGCTTCTCGAAAACCTTTAGCATGACCGGGTGGAGACTAGGATACGTCGTTGTGAGAGAGGAAGTAGTCCCCAGGCTCTTAGACCTAGCCGTCTCACTCTACAGCTGCGCCCCCAGCTTCGTGCAGAAAGCCGGAGTGGAGGCCCTGAAGGGTGACTGGACGCCTGTAAACCGCATGATAGAGGAGTTCGAGAGGAGGTCCAAGAGGCTATACGAGATACTCTCGGAGGCGGAGGGTATAGAGGCTTACCTCCCGATGGGGGCATTCTACATGTTCCCACGAGTCAAGACACTGCTTGAGAAATCCAAGCTAGACGTCTACAAGCTAGTGGATAAGCTACTCTACGACTACCTGGTTCTCGTGTTGCCAGGAACCAGTTTCCCGGGCAACATTGGAAGGGACTATGTAAGGCTGAGCTTCGCCACCTCGATGGAGGATATAGAAAAAGGTGCACAGAGGATAGTTAAGGCGTCTAAAGAGTTGATCTAGACTACCGTTTGTACCCTATCTTTCTGAGGAACTCCTTCCTCTCTTTTACGTCCTCCTCTCCTTCAACGCCCAATGGCGTAAAGCCGTCAGCCACGCCTAGTAGAGCGCGCTGGTCGCCTAGATCAGCCACTATAACTTTTAGTGGGTTCGCAGTGGCCGTTTCAATGCTAACTACTTCCTGGACGTTCTTTAGAGCGTTCAATACGTTAATGGGCCAGCCTCCCTTCAGGTAGATAACGAACACGTGCCCGGCGGCAATCCTCTTACAGGCGTCTACGGCCATGTTGATTAGTTCTTCGTCGTTCCCATCTCTCCTGATTAGTCGTTTGGCGCTTGCTTCGCAGAATGCGATTCCGAATCTCAGCGAGGGGCATGAGGTTACAAGTGCCTCGTACAGGTCTTCTACGGTCTTTATGAAGTGGCTCTTGCCTATGATCACGTTGGTCCCATCTCCCAGGGGTATCTCTATTACTTCGAGTTTTAGAGACATGGCTTGGACCCCCGCCTCTGATAGTGTATTTCGGGGTTATTCACTGTTACAATAGAATAAAACGGGTTTAATAAAATAAATAATTATTTGTTTGAATTTGTTGGGGATTAGATCCATCCCCTTAGCTTCATGGCCTTGACGACTCTCTCGACGGCGATGGCGTAAGCTGCCGTCCTCATGTTGTACTTGCTCGTGTCCAGTTTGTTCTGCCAGTAGTCCCATACCTTGTTGGTGTTATTGACCATCTTCATCTCTAGCCTCGACTTCGCCTCCTCTTCCGTGATCCATCCGCCCATCCTGTTGTTTACCCACTCTATGTGGCTCATGATAACGCCGCCCGCGTTGGCAAGGATGTCGGGTATGACGATTATGCCCTTCTTAGTCAGGACGACCTCGGCCTCAGGGGTGGTCGGCCCGTTTGCGGCCTCTGCAATTATCTTAGCCTTTATCTTGTCAGCGTTGGCCTCGGTGATCACGTTCTCTATAGCGGCTGGCACCAGTATATCGACGTCGAGCTCAAGGAGCTCCTCGTTTGTCAGCTTCTTCACCGCCTTGGGATAGTTTAGCACAGTCCCGGTCTCATTCTTTATCTTCTTGGCCTCGTCGGGGTCGATTCCATCTGGGTTAAAGACTCCTCCCCTACTGTCGCTTACAGCAACTACCTTGGCGCCCATTTCACTCAGGAATTTAGCTGCGTAGTAGCCAGCGTTGCCATAGCCCTGCACTGCAACGGTCTTGCCCTCGACTCCTCCCCATAGCTTCTTAGCAACCTCCCTGGCGGATACTGCTGTCCCGTAGCCAGTGGCGATGATTCTAGTATGCATCCCGCCTAGCTCGACGGGCTTACCGGTCACCACTCCAAAGTACTGGCCCCTCTTCACCCTACTGTATGCTTCGAAGTACCATGCCATCACCTGTGGGTTCGTGTAGACGTCTGGTGCCGGGATATCCTGGTCAGGGCCCACTAGGTCGCTGATGGCCTCGAAGTACGCTTTTGACAGCCTCTCTAGCTCGCCTGGGCTTAGCTTGTGGGGGTCTACGCGGATACCGCCCTTACCACCGCCGTAGGGCAGGCCTGCTAGGCTGTTCTTCCAGGTCATCCACATGCTCAGGGCTATGACTTCGTGAGCGTCGGTATCGGGGTGGTATCTAACTCCGCCCTTGTAGGGGCCGAGGGCGCTGTTGTGCTGGCTTCTCCAGGCAATGAAGACCTTAACTGTACCATCGTCCATCTTTACAGGTAACCTGACCTGCAGGAGCCTCTCGGGGACTGCAAGTATCTCGTAGATCTCCTCGCCGAGGCCTAGGAGCTCTATTGTTTGGCGAAGCTGCTTCTTCGCTTCCTCATAAGGATCGTGAACCATGGTCACAGGCACACACCTCATGTTGTCGAGTAGCAGATATTCGCATATGACTATATAAACAATCTCACGGCTAAACAAGTCCCCCAATAGTGGGCCTAGCGTCTACACGCTAAGGAGCTGCTAGTCTGTGCGGGGGGTCAGAGACCCCAGCCTCACCGCGATCTCCTACAGGCCTGCTCAGCGGGGCGTCGCGCCCCCTATTATATAGGCTCAAATACTGAGATGTTCTTAGGATTTTCGCTGGAGCGTCTCAAGAGGAGAGCGTGGGAAGTTTGGTGAACAAGCGTATCTACATGATAACAGACTTCGGAGAGGGCCCCTATGTTGGCGTGCTAAGGGCCGTTGTGAAATCGATAGACGAGGGCCTAGAGCTTATCGAGATAGACAACTCTGTACCTAGCTTCAAGGTTATAGCTGGAGCCTACATACTCGTCAGCACATACTTCTGGGCCGATAAGGGATCCGTGATCGTGGGGGTCGTCGACCCGGGAGTCGGGACTACCAGGGAGGCGATACTGGTAGAGGCAGGGGACTACACCTTCGTCGGCCCGAACAATGGACTCCTCTATCCAGCTATAACGAGGGAGGGATTCAAGAGGGGTGTGGCTCTCATCCCTAACAGGGTAGTAGAGATAGCAGCTAGTAGATACAAGGGTAAGCTACCTGGAGGCAAGTGGCCCCTCTCCAACACGTTCCATGCAAGAGACGTCTTCGTCCCAGCAGCAGCACTCTACGCGTCTGGAATAGACATGGAGTTGCTCGGCAGCCCCATAGAACAGGAGGCATTGAAGAGGCTCGTGCTCGAACACGTCGAAGAGGTAGAGGAGGGTTATAGGGTTAAAGTAATCTACATAGACAAATTCGGCAATATAGCTCTAAGCGCGAGGCAGGGACTCCTACCAATAATGTCTTGGAACAAGGTCATGATTATGACGGATACTGGCTCGGCGACTGCAACTATAGGCCGTAAGTTCGAGGACGTCCAGGTGGGAGAATTCGTAATGTATGTAAATAGCTTCGGCTTCATAGAGATAGCAGTCAACCAGGGCGATGCCGCCAAGAAACTAAGGGTCGACATAGGCGACCAGATTGTAATAACACCCCTAGAGTAGCCCGCCCCGTGTATAGGTCTAGGCGATACTACTCTATACTCAAGGTCTCAATCTCAAGTCCAGCGAAGAACTCTCTAAACCTATCGTAATCCCTACAGTCAAGTATTACATCACTACCCTCTATTATAATGGACAGGCCTTCCAGGGGATGCGAGGGCGGATCATACTTGATAGACGACGGCTTTACCGTCCCAGCATAGATCCAACGCGACCCCTCCTTCCTCCACCAGTACCTGCCATAGTACTCGTATATTCTCCTCCTACCGTCTGGCAACCTCTTGTAAACCTTATGCACCGGCTTGAGATAATAGCCTGTATAGGAGATCAAACTGTTATACTCGTAGAAGGGTTGTTTTATCTCGTCAACGAGATCCCTAAGCCTGGGCAATCCTCCACGGACTATAACTCTACAGTCAGACGGGAGCTCCTTCGGCTCTTCCTTCTCACCGCCCCGGGCCGGGCTCTGCTCGTCGCAGGCTTCCATCATCGCTCCCGTCCATAGGCATGGGGGACGCAACCAGGGGAAATAACTCTAAAGCGGGCTAGGGACCCTCTAGTTCCTCCCTAGCCCATAGACGTAATGCCTCCCTCCTCTTCACCTCTCTCAGTACCCTGTCCAGGTACTTGTACACCGTGCTGTGCATACGCCCCTCTGCAAGCATCTCGACGGCTTTCTTAGCGGCCATAGCCCGCTCGTATTCCCCTATTATAGCTACATAATAGTCTCCGACGAATATGTCAGTCCCAGTCATCTCCTCAATAGCCTTCCTAGCTCGTCCACCCTCTCCTATGATCCGCCCCTTCACCCTCTTCAAGTGGTTGGGCGAATCGCCTACTATCTGCTTTAAATCAACAATAACCAGTATCTGGTCCTCGTCCATTAATCGATACGCCTTATCAGGCGGGAATCCATATGCGATCGCCTTCACGACCTCGCCAGCCTTCATCATGTTGATGGGAGGCACGTTGCTGGCTTCAGGCTCCACTATTACCAGAGAGTTCTCGCTATCAATAGTCAACCTTACTCCGAGCTTCTCAACCAGGTACCTCTTCACCTCTCCCTGCCTACCGATAACGGCTCCAATCCTGTCAATAGGGACTTTCACATAGATTCTTGGTCTAGCTTCCCTTCCCTCCATGCTTTTAGACACCCCCTAATCCGCTTCTCCACGTCCCTCCAGCCGCTCATATCAATGTATCTGGAGAAGAACGTGTAAATGTTGCTGAGATCCCTGTCCAGGAATTCATCGGCGTGCGGATGGTTGTAGTGGACCGCCTGGCTCACGTCGATAACCCATACTCTATCGTTATAAATCATTAAGTTATACTCGCTTAGATCCGCGTGGACCAAGCCGGCTCTACAAACTATTCCTTCAACTTGGTTAACCACGTCAAGGTAAACATTATACATCTCTTCCCGGCCAAGTTCACCGGCTATCTCGACTAGCAGAGGGGCTCGCAACCCGTCTTCTCCTATAAACTCCATTACAAGTATATTACCCATATACGCTATAGGACGAGGGACCCTCACACCTTTCTCATGTAGCCTTTTCAGGTTTCGGAACTCCTTCCTCGTCCACTCGTATATTAGTTTCCTGAAGTTATTCTTGGGTATGTTCTCGAAACGGGGGTCGCCCTCGATGTATTTCCTGATACTCTTCCTAAACTCGGCTGTGAAGGACAGGTAGATTTTAACCGCGGCATAGCTTCCATCGCGCAAGACGCCCAAGTAAACGCGCGCCTCTTTCCCAGCGTTTACAACGCCTTTTAGCTCCTTGATTACGCCCTTCGATAACAGCTTGTAGAGGAGTGATACGGTGAAGGAGTCGAATACCTCCTCGACGGTCTTTAAGAGGTCCCTGTCCTTTATCCTCCTCTCCTCTCTCCGCTGGCGTTTCAGCCATCGGCCCCTGCCAGGCACTCTATTCCATTCCCTCCTCTATGAACTCCTCCGAGATCAACCCCATCTCCATGAGCTTCTTAACTTCATCCTTGAGATACCTATAGACTACCTCGCCCTTCATGTCCCGTGAACCCCAGGGCAGGAAGAGTATGATATCGCCCTCCCTCATCCATGCCCTCCGCCTCATCTTACCGGGAATCCAGGCCTTGTAGATGTCGCCGTCCGTGCAGAAAACCTCCAGGAACCCCCCGCCCAGGTTCCTTCTGACCACACATAGAAGGGTGCCTTCCTCGTCGCTGGGAAGCGGCATCTCGCCCTTGAAACGGTCTCTGCCCTTTCCCCTTCTAGCCATGTCTATTCACCCGTCATCAACCCGCTTAACCACGTAAACCCTGTTGCCTGCTAGGAAGACTTTATACTCTCCCCCCTCGTGGAAATCCCCTGCATACACCCTGACTACATCAGATGGGACCTCGACTACCTTGCTATAGTTGGATTCAGCGTCGAGAAACACGGTGGTCGGCCCGCTCCTGCTCAACAGCATATACCTCTTCATCATAGGGCCGCCCGGATACTGCTGGAAGCCCTTCTGCCAGAGGGAGTCGACCGACATATGGACCTCCCTGCCACTGTTAAGGTCTACAAGGACGGCGTTACCTCCCGTGGACACTGTCAAGAAAATGTATGGCCTGTTGTCTATTAGCACCACGTCACCATGCTTTATGTCGGGGATTCTAACCGAGATTGTCAAACGCCCCTTCCTAGAGCCATCGGGATTCCTGCCAACGAGCTTAAACGTTTCTATGATCTTAGCCAGGAAGTTGGACCGTATCTTGGAAGCTATCATCCTAGCGATGGAGGGATCATCGATGAGTATATCGAACCCCTCCCTATACTCCTCTACTCCTATAATAGAATCCTGGAGCCTAGGAGACAACTCGTCCTGAAGGAACGCGTCTATCCGACGCCTCAAATCATCATCTAACCTACCACTACTGCTCCTAATCTGCAGCACAGCATTGTACCCCCTCTTAGTTATCCTACGCGCGCAGTACGGGCATACCGCCGCGTTGACTTTCACTAGGACCGCTTTATCCTCCCTAACCTCCACTCCTCCCGCTTGCCCTGCGAGTCGGACGAGCACGGTATAGACGCCGGGCCCGCTAAAAGGCCTCTCAAACCGTATATCCTCGATCCAAGCCTCCTCAAGATACTCCGAGGCCCTGAGCTTTTTTGTGAGAACCATCGCTAGATAATCGGTTATAGTGTCTTCGGGGCCTCCAGTCGGCTCATTCCATCCACCCTGGTACTTGAATCTGCCACAGTACTTGCAGTAGACGAAGTCGACCTGGCCGGGTAGACTACCGACCCCGTAGACCTCTATGTAGCACTCCCTACAGAGAGGACCTATGAATTCCAGCTCTCTATCGCTCCTACCACACCTTGGACAGACTCTCTCGCCTATATCCTATCCCCTCTTCAGCCTATGTTCAGCATCGAGAAGATTTATCTCCAATGCAAGACTACAGTAGCGGTATAGGGTGAGCAGGATGGGGGATAAGGTCTCTATTATAGGTACTGGCAGGATGGGGTCAGCAGCGGCCAAACGCTTGGCAGCAAAGGGATACCAGCTCATACTATGGAATAGGACTAAGGCGAAAGCCGAAAAGCTTGCCAGAGAACTCAATGCTATAGTCGCTAGATCGCCGTTCGACGCGGTCCAAGAGGCTCGATACGCTATACTGTTCCTGGCAGACGAGGACTCCATCTACTCGGTCCTAAGCACGTTCCGTAGGCTCGATGGAGCCGTAATAATAAACTCTGCAACTGTAACGCCCCACGCCTCGACGCGATTCTACGAGTTTGTGAAATCCCTTGGAGGATGCTACGTGGAAGCGCCAGTCTTAGGTGGTCCTTCGGCAGTAGAGAAAGGGAGAGCTCTATTCGTGGTGAGCGGCGAGAGACTGTGCGTAAATGCCGCGAAACCGTTGCTCGACGATCTGGCCGGGGAGGCTATAGTCGTTGGTGAAGAGCCGGAAAAGGCTGCTGCGCTGAAGCTAGCGTTTAACTCTTTGTTAATTGGGAATCTACAGCTTCTCGCGGAGGCGGCTCTGCTCTCGGAGTCCTATGGCGTTGACGCTAGTGTCTTCAAGGAGGTACTTGGCAAGACTGTTTTCGCCAGTATAGTGGAGAAGTATTTGGACAGGATGAAGAGGGACCCCCACGAGCCGGCCTCCTTCACGTTGAAGCTAGCCATGAAGGACCTGGACTATGCCGTGAGAGCCGGGTTCTATAAGGGGATCGCCGAACCGGCAATCTCCGCGACGCTAAATACTTACAGGCTCGCCGTGAAGCACGGCTTCTCCGAATCCGATTACACTAGGATCTATCATATGTTGAAGGGGAAAGACTAGGCTGGCATAAAGACGGGATTCTCCAGTGTAGCGATTTCTTTTATCTTAGATAGTTGCTCTCTCAGGTATCGTGGAATCGTGAATATCGCCTTGTGGACCGCTCCGTCGTAGAACTTGTTCTCGCCTCTTACATGCTTGCTTATGAAGTCGTCTATCTCCTCTGGGGATAGGCTTCGAGGGTCCCTATAGTCGGATGCGATCACGAAGCCCCATAGCCCGTCGAAGCTCTTGACGTACACGTGGTACATCGCCGTGTACTTGAATATTGAGTTTATGGTGTTGTATATCACTGCGTGTGTGAACGTGGTGATGGCCGGGCTTGTGGCTTGTGTGACGAAGACGCCCCCTTTATTCAATAAATTCTTTAGTTTCTCATAGTATTCCTTCGTGTACAGCTTGTAGGCCGGTCCGGCTTCAAGCGGGTCCGCCAGATCCGCTATTATGACGTCGAACTTCTCACTCGCCTTATCCACGTATTCCAGTCCGTCCATGATAACGAGTTCCAGCCGGGGGTCGTCGAAGGCGCCTTGATGCCACTCTGGCAAATACTTCTTAGAGACGTTTATGACCTCTTCATCGATATCAACCATGACAACCCTCTCTACGGTATTAAACCTAAGGACTTCCCTAGCAGTAGCACCCTCCCCGCCCCCAAGTATAAGTACCTTCCTGGGATTACCGTTCAAGACCATGGCCGGGTGTACCAAGGACTCATGGTATACGAACTCGTCTACAGCGGCTGACTGTGTTTTCCCGTCGAGTATAAGCGCCTTCCCAAGATCCTTGACTAGGGCAACCATTATATCCTGGTACTTCGACCTGCCATGATAGAGCACCTCTTCTATCCCGTACATGTGAGCGCTTGTAGGGGTCCCCCACTCGATGAACCAGTGCCAGTTAAAACCCTCTTCCACGTTGCCCACCTCGACTACCAGGTAATCACTATACCGTGGTTTACGTTATAAGCTAGACCGTTATGCAGTTGCAGGAGGGATGTATAATGCCAATAAGAATGGTGGCGACCGATATAGACGGGACATTGACGCTCGGGAGGGGTAATCTCCTAATCAGTACCGAGGCTGTAAAGGCTATACGGAGACTGGAGTCTATCGGGGTAATGGTGTCACTGGTTTCGGGGAACAGCCTGCCTATAACCGCTGGCTTAGCCAGGTACATCGGAGCTAGCGGCCCCTCAATCGCCGAGAACGGATGCGTGCTATTCTATAACGGAGAGACCATCCATGTATGCCAGGGTAAGCCCCCTCGGGGGCTCATCGAGGAGCTCAAGGAGAAGGGTTTCAGGGAGAGCTGGCAGAACCCCTATAGACATCACGATGTAGCTCTATACCCGCCGCCAGGCTACGATAGAAGCCTACTCTACGAGCTAGCATCTAGATACAACGTGTCCATCTATGACTCGGGCTATGCTATACACATTCAACCCCGTGGTACCGGTAAGGGTGCAGGGCTCCGCGAGGCATCTAGGCTGACCGGTATAAGCTTGGAGGAGGTGCTAGCGGTGGGCGATGGATTGAACGACAAACCGCTCTTCGACGTTGCAGGTAAGTCTGCTTGCCCCTCGGATGCCGATCCTAGAGTAAAAGAGTTAGTGGACTATGTGGCGTCCAAGCCGGGGGGCCTAGGCTTCGCCGAGATAGCTGAGATGGTGGCCTTTAGAGTGCTTTAGGCCACGGGTTACGAGAGTGGGAGCAGCCTCCACTCGTAGCCAGAGAGGTAAATGCTCCTATACTTGTATCTCCTTGATATTATGCTCCATGATAGTCTTAGAGGGCTGCTCCTCGGTGCTATGGAGCCTAGTCTCGTCAGCCAAGTGAAGGGAAGTCCTATACACCTAGCCCTGTTATGGGAGCTGCATAGCCCGTCGACGACATCACTGAACTCAATAGTCTCTGCCACAACGTGTAGCCATTTCCCGTCGAATCTCCCCTCTCCACTCTGGAGGGCTATATTGGCTACGTCGACTACATTGACTACGGGGACGTTATCGATCACGGGCTTTATCCTGAAGCGGATGAATGCCCGGATCAACTTCCACTCTAGATGGGGCGCGTCGGGTCCATATATGAGGCCTGGCCTGAGTATACTCCACTTCCCGACGCTGGAGCTGGTCAGCAGGGTCTCTCCGCGAGCCTTCGTTTCGCTGTGTATGGTTTTGAAGTCGGCGTGTGTTGTAGGGGGTGCTTCGTTTTCTGTTATCGTGGATCCAGGGGGCTTACCGGCTATATCGGCGGCCACGGCTATGCTGCTGAAGAATACTATCCTGGACCCGGTGGTCTTTGAGGCTTCTATTTCGTGTCTGAGTAGCTCTACATGGGCTTGCTCCTGGGTTTTCATAGGCCCGCCGGGCTTTCCGGCTAGGTGGTAGATTACTTCCGGGTTGATATCGGTGATTACTCTGGCAAGCTCGTTGGGGTCTAGACTAACTACATCGACTCCTCGCTTGGTCACCGCGTCGTAGAGGCGTCTCTTCCTCAGGATCGTATCTCTCTTGGCTAGTACTATTGGTTTTACACCCGAGTCTAGCAGGGCGTTGATAAGATGATGTCCTACGAAGCCTAGCCCGCCCACCAGCACTTGAATCTCTCTATCCATCTAACCCGTGCACCAGGTAAACACTTAACGACCAGGTACTGATTAGACTTGATACATAGGCGGGATGACTGGTAGCAAACCGAGGCTAGTATAGGTATGGCCTCAGGCTCTCGCAGGACCGCCGCTCCTCCACTTGATAAAGTCGCTTATCACACGCGACCCGTTCCTAAGCTTCCTCAGGGCCGTGAAGGTACTCACCTCGACCACCCCGTTGAGGCTCATTAACTCGTCTATAACGCTGGCCGCTTCCGCGTATGAAGGGGCAAGTATCTTTACTAGAAAGTGGTGTTGCCCGGTTATCTCGTAGACCTCCGACACGTACCTCAGCTCTTGCAGGGATTTCCTCACTCTCTGTATCTTTCTGGCCTCGACCCTCACCAGGGCGAATATAGTAGCGGTTAGCCCGAGTCTCTCTACGTCAACGTCTATCGTGAATCCTCTAAGTATGCCCTCGTCTATTAGCTTCCTGACCCTAAGATAGACCGTCGCCTCGCTTACATTCAACTCCCTCGCGATCCTCCTCCAAGCGATCCGCGAGTCCCTCTCCAGTAATCTTAGCAACGCTAGGTCCTTCTCGTCTAGGACCATTCACACCACCTACAACAAGTTGAGTATCTTCGCCAGAAGCGACGGCTTACCCGCTAATGCTTTCAGGAGCGCTCTCTTGTCGATGCGGCCAAGGGCTATCATGGCGTGGACACTGGGCGGCATGCTCTTCAGGAGACTCGCCCTCCTCTCCGGCGTCATCTTCTTGACTCTATCCAGGATCCTCCGTTGCAGACGTATGGCTTTTGTAATGGGCGCCTCTCGGAGTACGGTGCGGACGTTCTTGCCTTTGAGGACAGCGTCCGCAGCGTAGGCTCCCGAGAGCATGCTTGGCCTGATTCCCTCTCCGGTCAACGGGAGCACGTACCCGGCGGCTTCGCCTATAACTTCCAGGCCATCCACGTTGCTTAGTACGACGCCGCCAACGGCAATGCGTGCCCCTTCTATTCTAAGCGTCTTCACGCCCCTAGTATAATTATTGTTTTTCATAAACTTGTCTAGCTTCAAGCGTAGGGTATCAAAATCGGCGAAGCCGCCCACGCCGACGTCAGCTTCATTGCCATGATTAGGGAATACATAGTAGTAGCCTATAAGCCTCGTGTCGAAGTAGATAACTAGCTTATCCAGGTCTTCGAACTGCTTCCCCTTGACCCTATACTGTATTGCATTGATTGTTTCCCCCGGATAGTAAGGGTGGCCCCCGGCGAAGAATCCTCCTGCAACCCTCCTATAGGATCCTCCAACCCTAACCTCTCTACTGCCAACTTTATAGAAAGCCCTCCTAACTAGCTCAACGCCAGCATCAGCTAGTATAGCCTCCAGCATACCTCCCTTATCGACTATAACGCCATTCAACCCCTCCTCGATCTCGAATACAGGCTCAGAGTCAACATACAGGGCGGCTCCACGTATCCTCCTAACTATAGAGTCCCGTGGTATATCGAAGGGCAGGTCTCCGGTGCTCGGGATACCCCGGCCACAGGGCTTAAACCCCAGCCTGGGGGCCATGTCGTAGAGGGTAACGCGATACCCAGCCCTACCCAATACATAAGCCGCAGCTACTCCGGCCGGACCACCCCCAATCACGGTATAATCGCTGCCTGCACCCAAACCGGTATCCCTAGCTGGGTGTGATAACCAGGCCCAGGTATAAACATAGGCATCTATGCCGCTACAGGCGGTCAGTCGGGTAAGTTCTCCACATCCAGCCTTCAGGCCGGGAGTAAGACTTCATTCCGCCCATCAATTAGAGCCAGGCGCTCAAGGGTATTTTTCTAAACCTCTGCTAGGCCGGTTTAAACGTCTGGGAGCGGATGATTAAGCTTGCCCCCACCCGACCCGTGAGGACATTACCGCGATATGACGCTCCCCTAGTTTAAAACCCCGGGTACGCGTGATAATCTCTCCATGGGGGAGGCCGTTGCGCGCGCTCCTAAAGGGAAAGGGCTTCCAGGTTTCCGCTAAAAAGGTAGTCCACGCGACTTTGACGGGCGAGATGCTTGAAGAAAACCGGTTAACGGCATACTCCAGTGAAGGAGGTATAAAAGTCACTTACTCGGAGTTCAGTGACGGTAGAAAGAGGCTATCGATAGTAATCCACGGCCCGAAAGCGACCCGCGACAGGGAGGAGAAAGCGATCCTACTCGGAGGGAGAGTCGATTTAAACGAAAGAGAGCGCCTCTATGCTGTTTTCGATGTAAGAAGCAAGAGTCATGCCGAGGAGATAATAGATGAGATCTTACGTGGAGAAAATAGTACCTGACTGGTCTAGGTACACGGTTCTAGGCGGGGACAAGCTCGTCAAGCTACCGGGAATCCAGCCATTACTATTGTTACACGGAAGAGGTAGTATCGAAGTAGAGGCCTCTACAGGTCTTACCTGGACTTGCTGTGGAATCTACCCGGTTCGCATCAATAGTGGTGGACTGGAGGCGGAACTCATTGAAGACCCGGATATAGGATACTATACGGAGCCCCTCCCATACTATCAGCCCTGGAGCGCCATAGAGGGGCTCTCAAAGAGCCTTGAAACAGAGCTTACCAGAGCCTATGTGAACCCTTTCTCGTGGGATCCACTCACACCCCTACGCATAGGAATAGATAACGAGGGACCTCCAGGCTGTATCTACGACTTGGAATTGGAGAGAACCATCTACACGGGCCCCCTCCCTCCTCTACGCGCCGTCAAGCCAGGCACCTGTCACAGGGTTTCAAACACCTCTAAAGCCGGCAGTGCATCACTGGGCGTCTTCAAGCTCATAGGGGAGAAACAGGCTTTACCACGGGGTTTATCGCGTATAGCCGTCGACTCGTGCCACGGATACCTAGATAGGAAGGGCGGTGTCTTCTGGGGCGACGGGAGCGAATGTGTTATAGAGATCCATACTCCGTACTATGATTACAGGGTTTCCATTCTCTATCCCTCATGGTACTACAGGTTTAGGCTTAAAGGCGAGACTCTACGGCTAGGTCCCGTGCCAGCCCTGGTCATAGGATTGTGGAGTAAGATAGCGTTGACCTCTAGGAACGGGGTCGTCGTAGAGTTGGGCCCCGGCAAGCTGACTGTCCGCGCTATGGGCTCGCTTAGAATAGCGCTTGGCGGCGAATCTGTAGCTTATAGGATTTTCCTCGAAGATTTACTTCCCAGGTGGATTCCGGTTGATGCGCCCGAGGATGGGCTCGGGAATCTTAGGTCTAGCTCGGGTGCTATCATGATTATGAATGCCATGGAGGAGGGTGAGATGGCTTTATCAATGTATAATCCCTTGGATTCGCCTGGGGTCGGCGAGGCTAGGCTGCCCGCCAACTCTAACGTGGCTATTGTCAGAGGCCCTTTGGATAGCGTTGATATTCCCGTTGCGGTCGATTTCCTCAGGTTGCCTCTGGCACCCGGCTTCGTAGGTTATGCGGTGGTGAAATTAGTTAGAAAGGGTGTATTTTTCAGATTTAGGAAGCGGTCTAGAAGGATGTAGCATCGCCGTATTCCTTCAGCACTAGTTCCTCTAGCTTCCCTTCCGACGCTGCTTTTACATAGCGGATGAAGTCCTCCTCGTAGGGTACTCCGATGAAGGCTAGGATCTTGTTTATGGCTATTGCGGGTACGCTGTGCACGCCATAGCCGTCGGCTATGTCTGGGTTTTCATAGGCCTCTACAGTGTCCGAGATCACTTTCTTGGAGCCTTGTTTGTATGCTTCATAGGCGAACATGTTGGCTAGCAGTACTGCGTAGGGGCAGTAGGGGCATGAAGGGGTCACTATGGTTTCTATATAGACTTCTTTGCGTAGATTGGCGAGTATGGCTTTTGTGGAGTCTTCTAGCCCCGAGTCGCCTTCGCTGATCCTGAGTAGGGTTTCTACGAACCCCCTTATCTCCTCTTCGGCTGGTATGCCCGTGTATTTGATGTAGCCTTCTATCAGAGTGACTGTTGGTACACGCTCTACTCTCTGTCTCTTGAACTCTTCTTGGTGGCTTGGGTTGGATCTGTTGTAGATTTTCACGGTTATGAGCTTCTTCCCGTCTCTCACCGGGGCTTCCTCTTCGAAAGCCTTGATGAGTGCTACTGTGTCTTCGCAGGTTTCACAGTTGTCGTCTATGAAGACGTTTATTTCTACTGGGTCTATCATGTCTTCTAGTGTTTCGCGTAGGTCTCTCCTGAACTCCTCGGAGAGGTCTAGGGTGTAGTATTTCCTTGCGCTCATTCTTCTTCCCACCGGAAGCGTAACCTGCTACTTTAAAGTTTAATACTGTATCGCTATATGAGTAAATGAATAAATTATTAAAATATTATTAGTTAATTAATTAATATATAGCCTCCGTATTTATGTACTCCACGCAACACCATACCTAGGGTCAGGTAATTGAAGAGACAGAGGATAAAACGCGGGCAAGCCAAAGAGGAACCAAACCAACAATTCAAACTAGAGCTACCCTGCGAATACGCTGGTAAAATCGTAATCCCAAGCATAAGAGCAGTTATAGCAAAGACCCTAGTGGAGGAATATAATTACTCCCGCTACAGGGCGGCTAAGCTACTAGGGCTCACGCCGGCAGCGGTAACCTACTACTTGAACGGCGAGAGAGGCAGGAAGCTAATAGAAAACATATCGGTGCAGAGGGACTTAATGAACATCATAAGGGAGATCTCGGAGATGATCGCCAAAAACGATGGTATAAACACTCGGGAAGCCTATGTAAAATACAGGGAGTCTATATGCAAGATATGCTCCAGGGTCAACATATATGCCCAGATGGCGGGATGCCATGGATCCTAGGCTCTATAGGCCTCTAACGCAGTCTTCCCTATGAGGCTCTAGCTCAGCAACTCTACACAGCACAACGGATGCACTCTCAACCGGATACACCGGGATCCTACTGGTAAAGACGGTCAGGACCCTCCCCTCGTGATTCCACTTGTGACCGGTCATGACGGCTTCATGGCCCCTGATTATGACCCGGCCATCCACCTTCCCCAGAGCTATATCGGTGACGGGCCTCCCCCATAGACTACCAGCGCCACGAGGATTAGGGGCTCTTACGATGTCAGCCTCTATCGGATCGTTCCAGAGAACCTCTTCAAGCACACTCATCCTGTCAACGCTGCCAACGCCTAGATACTCCAATAGGCCAGCGTTCAGGTTCCGGGTTGGGGGGCCTCCATGGAGTAACAACGCGTGATTCTCAATTACCAGCGCGTATGGCATCAAGTCCCATAAGTCCTTAGAGAGCTCCATTAGGCTACCAGCGTTATCCCCATAGAATCGATAGAGTGCATAGGGGAAGTCCTGGCCAGAGGGTTCTAGACCCCGTGGTGCCTCGTGGTTCCCTCTCAAGAGTATGATGTTTTCGCCTCTAGCTATCCTGGATAGGAGTTCGTATAGGACCATGATCTGCTCATCTAGGGGCCCCCTATCTATATAGTCTCCTAGGAAAATGACTAAGTCAGCCCGTTTCCCGAGTTCCAGTGCTTTGGCTAGCGACCTATAGTCGCCGTGCAGGTCCCCTACTACTAGTATATCACCGTTAAACCCGTTTTCTATGAGGAGTATCCCGTCTCTTCTCTTAACAAACTTGAGATCCCCACGGTATCCATTCTCCCACTCCGCCTTTAGGATCCTTACAGCGTCTTCCAGGGCTCCTCTGAACTCGTCGTAGCTAGGTATCTTCATCGCCGCGGCCACCTTAATTCTATTAACTCCCCTCCAGGCACTATAGTATCCATACGGGGAATAATGGATTATGAAGCTAGAGGCTAAAGATATACTATACAGGACCCTAGCGATACTCTACCGTTACGCCGAGGAGGTGGCAGTACTAGAGTACCCTAGGAGCATGGAGAGGAGGAGCATCGACCTAGCCGTGAGACTACCTGGAGGTAAGCGTTTGCTAGTCAAAGTAGCTAGAGATGTCGCGGAAATACCCAAGAGTGAGGTACAGGAACTCCTATTCCTCGCCTCGGTACTAGATTCGGCCCCCATCATGATAGCCAAGGATAAAGAGGGTGTGGAGCTCGTCGAGGGAGTGGCCTATGAGAAGAGCGGGGTCAAAGTGATCTCGCCTGAGACTCTCGAAGGCCTACTCAGCGGAAGGGAGCCTGTCTACGTCTTCGAGTCAAGGGGGAGCTACAAGGTCAGGGTCAACCCAGTCAAGCTTAGAGAGAAGCGTCTTGAGAAGGGCTTCAGCCTAGGGGACCTAGCAGCCGCGTTGAACACTTCTAGGAAAGCTGTGTACGACTACGAAAGGGGCAAGCTAGACCCCAGTATTGACAGGGCCGAGAAGCTGATCAAGATACTCGGAGAGGAGGTTGTAGCTCCCTGCGACGTGTTCGAGGCAACGAACCTGCCAGAACCAAGGCTTCTGAAGCCCTTTGATACAAAGCTCGAAGAAGAGACCGCGTCGAGGCTGGTGGAGGCGGGGTTTAGGGTTGTTCATGTAAAGAGGACGGCGATAGACATAGGTGGATCTATAAACGATGCAAGAGTCGTTTTCACGGTCCAGGGTAAGAGGGAGAGCGTGAAAACCCTCTATGAGAAGTCTGTCTACATGAGTAAGATGGCCGACGTCCTAAACATAGACGATAAAGCCGTTGTCGTTGATGACGCGAGGACCGCTAGAGAGCTTGAGAAGGAAGACGTTACCGTAATCACATCAAACGAGTTGGTAGAGTTTGTAAAGCGTTTAACCAGATCGAACAGGGAGCAGTTATGAGACCGTGCGCCGCGCGTAGAATATTCTACACGGGGAACCCTGGTACCGGTAAGAGTACTATAGTCAAGAGGATAGTCGACGTTCTAGCCGACTCGGATTGTAGGATAGGCGGTATATTTGCTCCAGAGGTACGGTCGGGGACTGGGACGCGCATAGGATTCAAGATCGTGGATGCCGCCACCGGGAGGAGCGGATGGCTGGCTAAGAAGGGCTATCCAGGGCAGCGTATAGGCCGGTACGGCGTCGTACGGAGGGACGTAGTGGAAATCGGGGTGGAAGCCCTCAAGAGGGCTCTTGTGGAGGCAGATGTTATCGTAGTTGATGAGATCGGCCCCATGGAGCTTGTGGTCGAAGAACTACGGGAGGCTATAATAAGCGTCTTGAAATCGGATAAGTCCCTTGTAGGCGTTGTTCATAGGAAGCTCAGGGTAAGGGATCCAACAGTCTATAGTCTAGTCGCAGCTAACTCTACGATAATCGAGGTCACCCCAGAGAACAGGGATAGGTTGCTTAAAGAGGTGCATGCGGTTGCAGAAAGCCTGTGCTGCAAACTCTCTGATAAGGGAAGGGAAAGCCCTGATATACGTTCCAGACCTGGATAGGGCTATAGCGCCTCACGGCCTCGAACCAGCATGGCTGGAGGTCTTCTACAATCCAAGAATGGTTTTCAACAGGGATCTAAGCGTCGTAGCCATAGCAGCCTATGCCAGGCTACTAGCGCCTCTGCCAGAGTTTATCATAGTTGAGCCCCTAACAGCGACGGGAGTCAGGGGGGTCAGGTACGCGCTGGAAGTGGAGGGGCCACACAGGGTTGTCATGGGGGATATAGACGGGTGTGCAGTGGAGATAACCGGTAGAAACATTAATTTAAACAAGCTAGCCGGGAGAGCCAGGGTCTATTGGCTGGACGCTAGGGAGCTACTACTAGCTACGCGCAGCCTGCTAGAGAAGCCTCCCCTCGTCATAGACATAGATCCCTTCGGCAGTCCGGCTCCATACCTCGACGCGGCGCTGTCTGTCATCGGTAACTATGGCCTGCTCGCTGTTACGGCGACCGACTTAGCAGTCCTAGAGGGGTCTAAGAGGAGGGCGGCCAGGCGGAGGTATGGCGTCGACCTAGTGAAAGCTCCAGAATCCAAAGAGATAGGGTTAAGGATCCTCCTAGGCTACATAGCCCGTGTAGCCGCTTCCCATGATAAGTATATCGAACCAGTACTCTCATACTACGCGGACCATTACTTCAGAGCATATGTGATTGTGAGGAGAGGCGCCCGGAAGGCGGACAAGATGCTAGAGAACAGCATCGGCCACGCCCACTACTGTAGGGGAGATAAAAGAACCTACATATTAGAGGAACCCCCAGCATGCATATCCTATTCGAGGCCAGAGAGAATAGGCCCTCTATGGATCTCGTCGATGAATAACGCCTCGTTTATAAGAGAGGCCATCAAAGAATTGAAGGAACGAAGATACCTAGCCACAGTAGAGAGGGGCCTCAGACTCCTTGGGTTACTGGAATGCGAGTCGAGCCTGGAAGATCGAATCCTACACGTCTCTATCGACCAAATAGCATCCTTCGCCCGGAAGAGCATGCCCCCTATAGACAAGCTGGTAAGCCTGCTAAGATCTGAGGGCCACGCAGTGTGTAGGAGTCATTATTCCCCGATAGCTATCAGGACGAGCGCCCCGTACGCTAGCCTTGTTAAACTTTTGCTGGCCTCCGTATAGGCCTCTTACCCTCCCTGAGCCTATACGAGATCCAGGCTTCCAGGAAGGGGCATGTGGCTGGATCGTGAAAGTTCTTCGGCCCGCACTCGTTTATATAAGGACATGTAGTGCATGGTATATCGAGTATACTCGATATGTCTATCTTTATTGTAACCGGTTCAGCCACGGTCTTTGCAAGCGTTAGCTTATACGTTCTACGGCCTTTTACAGAGACCTGTTCACGCTTAACTAAGCCCTTCTTAACCAGCCTCAGGACCAGCCTGGAGCCCTCGCGACTATCCAGGCCTAACATCTTCCATAGATCGCTTTGAAGAACGCCACCCTCACTATTTTCAATCAGTTCGAGGGCCTTCTTCTCCAGCTCGCCGATTCCAGCCAATCTCTCGCCACACCTTCCATACAGGGGCGTTATTGGATTCTTTAAGCTGGCCTGCGGCCGTATTGATAAGTATATGGTTATACGGCCTATATATCTATCCCGCACATCGCCCTAGGAGCTAGTCCTCTTTCAGGGCATATTAGGGGTTGTTGTCGGAGAGGTTTACACGCCAACTATTATAACTGTATCCTCTAGTAGGTATCGGAAGGTCTTCCTAACATTAGCCTCACTCAGCTTATAGACGTTAGCGACGGTCTTCTGAGTTACGTGTTCAAATCCATGTAGCCTAGCTATAAGGTATACCACGGCCGCCGCTATGGCTTCAGGCTTCCTGCCGTAGAGGCTTTTACCGGTCTTCATGACCGTTTCGAGGAATTTGTTCGCCGGGAGTCTAAGCGTCATCGGTAGGTCTAGCTCGTCGAGAAGCCTTATGATATAACGGTCGATTCTCTTCAACCGGTTCTGGACCCCGGATATACTGGAGTAGCTATAGTGGACCGGGGGCACGATCCCGTAACTATTTATCTTAGTCATAATCTTCCACACATACCGTTTGAAGCTCGGCGACCTCGCCTCGGGGGCCTCATTGGCGGCGGCTTCGTACAACTCACTCTCTCCTACGGGGAGGTTATGCAGAGCCAGGGCCTTTCTAACCGCCGCGATGACGAGGGCCAGCTTCTCCCTTGAGTTTATTATAGTAGTCTTATTCGCCATCTCGCCTTCGGCACGCCTCATCTCAAGGTATCTCTTTATGATCCGTCCAGCGACCTCTGTTACAGAGGCGTACTTAGGTATATCGAGTTGGCCCACTATCCTGTGCATTAGAGTAAAAGTCTCTATCTGAGCTCTCTCCCTCCGCGAGGCCGATACCCTGTAGAAGCCCCTTCTGGCGTTGACTAGCCTAGCCGAGGACCTGCTGAACCCCCTCTTCCTCCTTATCTTTAGTTCCGCTCCAACGCCAGCGTTGTGGTACGAGAACGTTAGGGGCCTAGAACTCCTTTGGAGCCCCTTCGATTCCCCCTTTTTAGGGAATGTTCTCCACTCGGGCCTATCATCGAAGTCGACGCTGCTCAGGACCCTACCGTCTTTTGCGCATACCCTTATCCCTTCGGGAGTGACTATGATATCTTCCTGCGTGCACTCCTCTGGTTTTCTCTCCTCTGCGTGCACTCCTCGCTCCACCCTTCCTCCTTTTACCCCCCTTCCGCCTCCTTTGGAGTATCATGTATACCTGGTCTCCTTTGCTTGGGATGCTTGTTTCCTTTGCTGGTTTGATCACAGCGTAGGGCTTCTCTATGTTTCCGATCAAGTCTATTATTTTGCCTATTTCAACGCCTTTACCGTCTTCGACTCGTCCACCGATCTTTATTCTCATATTTGGATTATTTATTTCTACTATTATATATCCTGATCGGGTCACCGCAGCTACGCTACCCAGCAGTAGTTTCCTGGTTTCCAACCGGCCCACCGGTTGGAGGCGGTGGGGGGACCCGCTTTATATTCGAGAACGGTTGGGAGTCTATTTGACGGAATAGCCGTGGTATACCGGGTCTAGCGCTTATATTATGTTATATACGCTTACTCCTCTTTCTCCTGTTATTAATATATCTAGATATATTTTTCAATATATCTAGTTTACTGTATTTTTTTATAACGATAACCCTACCCCTCTCGTGGAACCATGTACGCGGGTACGAGGCATTCTCGTCGACGATAGGCTCTAGCCCAAGCTCCTTAGCCGCCTCATATATTTCCTCTAGGCGTGGACCCGGGACTGCAAGCTCCCGGGGAATCTTCCTACCAAGCCGTCTGGGGAGTCGCCTATCAATATAGGAGGGATAAACTACCGTGTACCTCCCCTTGTAGTCTCTACTCAAAGGGAGGACACCATTACTTCTCCTTGAGGAGCACCGCGTTTATAACGCCGTCCTGCCCTGGCCTGGACGTGACAACAGCTTTACCCTCTGTGGTCTCTATGATGGCTCCTTTAACTATTATCTGACGCCTGGCGTACTCCCTGTTCGCAGGAGTCTCTAGCACCCTCAGGATTCTAGCCTTCTTCGAGACCCCTTTCTCAGGATCAGATACGATGGCGTAGGCAACTTTCCTTGCTCTTACCTTGAAATTACCTCCACGGGCTCGGATCAGTTTTCGTTCCTCGCTAGAAGATAGTACGGCTGGGATGAAGAATCTGCCCATAGCATACTTCCTCTTAACCTTGTAGTACCAGTTCTTCTTAGCTCCACTTGGTTTCTTGTGGTCGCGCCATTGGTAGACTCCCATCTACGCCTACACCTCTCCTGTAGCCATGGAACTCGGGAGCATGGACTGCTTTAAAGGGTTAATGCCGTTTTATCGGGTACTGTATAAAACTTTTCTTTTTAATTCTTCAATAGTCTGTAGTTCGTAGTGAAAGCCTCCAATCCACGGGGCGAGGGCCATTACCACGGCTGCCTCTGTCAGATCCTGCCTTGTTATATAGCCGCGAGTTACGATCCCTATATAGCCAACTCCCTCGCCGATATCTCCTCGCCGCTTGACCGGGACGAGTTCAGCTAACTCGACTCCATCTAGCATGCCATCGACAACCATCTGAGGCACCTCAAAGGAGGGACTGAGGCCAACGCTAACCCGGTTACCTGGTCCTATGACTACTGCAATCTGGGTTTCAATGTAGCCATGGGAAGCATAGAATTCTATCGGCCCAGCCTCTATCCCAACCCCAAAATCCCCCTCGGAATAAGCTCTCTCAGCCCTAGCTAAGGCACCGGCTACTACGTCCAAGGCACCATGCGGTTGCTTGCTGATAGGGGGCGGGTCGACGGAGACGACACTGTTAACGTTGCAATACCTCTTGAAGGCTTTCTCGACGGCCCTGAGCTTGACGCTGTTCTTAGTTGCAACGGCGACTCTAGCCTTGTACCCGCAGATCTTTCCCTGCACTATAGACCGACCCTTTCCAAAGGGAGAGACGCTGCGAAGAATTATTATTATCCCTCCCGTCGGGTGTAATTGGGAACGGTTCCAGGTGGGATCGCTAACTCGACTCGATGGTGGCCGCTATGGTGTTGCCGAATCACGTAGGCCTGATACCAGATGGCAATAGGAGATGGGCTCAGAGGAACGGCGTCGACCTTTACTCAGCGTATCTAAGGGGCCTCGACGTCCTAATGGATGCAGTTGACTACCTCTCCGATAGAGGAGTGGGGTATATTACGGTATTCGCAATGAGCCTGGATAACTGCAGAAGGAGATCGAGGCTGGAAATCGAGATCCTAAAGAAGATCTCTAGGATAGCATTTGAACGCGTCCTCAACCACAATAAGGTGAAGAGCGGAAAAGCCCGTATAGTGGTTTTGGGGAAGCCGCAGCTGGTGGGCAACGAGATAAAGGACGAAGCATTTAGGATCATGATGAAGACACGCTGGCACACGCCCTATACAGTGACGATACTATACTGCTACTCGGGGGAGTACGAGATAGAGGCGGCAGAGAAGGGATACACCCCCTCATCCATCCTAGTCCATCCCAGGCTGGACCTAGTCATTAGAACAGGCGGGTACCCCAGGCTAAGCGGCTTCCTACCACTGAGGGCAGACTATGCGGAGCTATACGCGACTGATACTCTATGGCCTGATTTAACCAGGAAGGAGATCGACGAGGCGCTCAAGTGGTATAGTATGCTTCCAAAGAACTTCGGCCGGTAGTCCTACTCTCTGTATACCACTCTTCGCACAAGTTCTATTAAAGCGGCCACGCCTGTCCCGATAATCACGTACTGGATGAAGCCACTGTCGACGAAAGAGTGCAGCGCGATTTCCTCGTTGGACGGCACGCTCTCCATGTAGAGACCCATGTTATAGAATGCCAGGGCGATTGCTACCGTTACCACCATGCCAGCGGCTTCGTGGAACAGGTTTAAGTTGCCTAGGCTTGCCTTCGTGAACACCCTTGATATCAGCAGGTAGGATATTACACCGGCAGACAGTATGGGTATCGATGTCTTTGAGATCTCGATTGCGGCCTTTATGGTATACCCGTATTTCTCGATAGCCTGGTACATTGTATAGAGTGATGTAAGCGAGAAGAGCAGGAACATTAGGAGCCCAACCGCGTAGAAATAGGGCCTCTCCCATATAGCCTGCAATAAGCCGCTGATTCTATCCTCTAAGGGCTTCTCCAGGTTAAAGCCCCTGATGATCATTGCAAAACCAACTACGAGTACCAACAGCTCTAGAGCGAGATATGCCACGTTAAAAAGCGCTGTCAGTCCAATAACCAGTAGCCCTATCCCGGGTATCCCAACTAGGTACCTCGAATACCTCGGATCCTCCACGGCTTTTTTGAGATACCTCAGTATGAGAAGATAGCCGCCCTCGATGCCCAGATGCTGCTCTACTATAACCCTGTAGAAGCCAGCTATAGAGCCGTACTCGTGTAGCAACTGGGATATTATGAACTCGTCCTCACCATCACTTACTATATAAAACTCTACCGGCTCATTAATCGAATTAACTAGCCTGGCGACCTCTTGTTTTATGTTCCTCTGGGCCTCCAGGCTATCAACTCTATGGCCCCCTAAGACGGCTATCTCCGGGTTATATCCCCGCTCCTCCAGCTCCCTGTAAAGCTTCAAGCCAGCCAGCATGGCGTTGACATCAGCGTCCTCCGGCCTCTTGCCGCCGTATTCGATCACAGCCTCCTTTACATTATCATAACCTATGATAACTTTTTTCCCGAGTATTTCCCCTATATCGTCATCTATATCGATCACTAGAATCAACGGCTTCCTCTTGCCGTTTTTATCCAACTCCTCGGTTCACCAGGGCTACAATACCGTTATCCAACGGGCCCGTGTTATCTTAAACAATGCTAGGCTTAAATATATCGGGACCTCAGACAGCTGTCCTCCCGAGGCGGCGTTAGAATTCGCCGTACAGTATCTTTAACTCTTCGAGCGTCAGTGACTCTCCCCGCTCAAGCTTCTCTTTAATCTCCTGTCTCTTCTTTTCAATTAGTTCAAGCTTAATGCCCTGCTCTCTCGCCACTTTTAGCTCCTTAAGCTTAATCATCGTCTCCCGGTATTCATTGTATAGCTCGTCGAGCTGCTTTGACAGGTCATCTATGAGCTGGCTCCTCTCCTCGATCTCCCTGGACAGAGCGTCAACCTGGTTATTCATCTCATCATACTTGGGGGATAGGGTCTGCAGTTGCTCCTTTATCCTCCCTATGGATTCACGTATCTCGTTAATCCTCTGGTTCAGCTCCTTTAGCTGCATCCTCAGCGCCTTAACCTCTGCCTCCAACTCCATGACAGACAGTACCTGCTCCCGAGCCTTCCTGACCCTCTCGATCATCTCCTCCAACCGTTCTATCCTCTCGATAATCCTTCTCTCCTCCTCGGGAGACAGTACACTAGTCATTTGCCTCCATTCAAGCTCTTCAAGCCTCCTCTGGAGCTTCCTCAGGCTTATCTTGGCCACGTCACCCTCTTTCTCGGCTATCTGCTTGGCCAGCTTCAACTGCTCCCTCTTCTGCTTGAGTTCTTCGGCCACCTCGTTCCTCTTCTTTTTCAAGCCTTCAAGCTCCTCGATCAAGCTCTTCCTCTCGGCTCTAAGCTTCTTTAGCTCGTCGAGGAGCACGCGCTTCTCATCGATTAACTTTCTCCGCTGTTCCCTGAGCTTACGTATCTCATCGATTAACTGCCTCCTCTGCGTTTTTACCTCGATTATCTTTTCCCGGAGCTCCTCGGCTCTACGGAGTAGTTGTTTTTCGTCGATCTGGGCTTCGAGTTGCTTCTCTTCCAACCCTAGCCATCACCTATCGACTGTCCCAGGGGATACAGCGCCTCGTGGCGCCATAAGGGGGACTGGTATGAGCGGGGTTATAATGCTTAAGCCATTGCTATCCTCCATTGCTGGCTGTTGAGGGTTCCAAGCCCGGCTCCTCTCCCTGGGCTATTATCTGGAGTAGCTTAGCATAGACGGCCTTTATACTATCATCCTGGTATATTGACACCGGCAGTACCTGTCCTATAAACCCGGACTCGGTCAAAGCCTCTGCCAGGCGTAGTGCAAGGATCCTGATAGTCGCGTCAACGCCTTCCAGCGAGCTGATCAGCGATTCTAGGTATCCCTCCTCGCTTAGCCGAGGGAGCACCTCGTCTATCACCTCTGGCAGGAGAAGATCGGCTTTACTGGCTACATTAACCTGGGGTAAGCCCATCCTGACCGCGACGCTGGAAGCCAGTGAGAGGGCGGATACGATCGAGAGGGGGTCTTCAAAGAAGGGGGCGTCTATTAGGTATAATGTGGCGCTCGGCCATTCGCCGACGATCGACCTCACTATTATGGGTCCACTGGATCTGTACGCGAATAGCTCTAACTGTCCCGGAGTATCTATTATTGCTATGTCGGCTACATACTCTTCAATCCTCGACTTGACATCGTCCACGTAGTTGATCAGCGAGGCTACAGATGCTATGAGAGCCCCATTAGGTCCCAATCCCTTCTTGATGAAGTCCTTGGCAGTGACATAGTCCCTGATGTCGACATGTGGATCGTAGGGTAGAGCCTCGGCAGCCGGGTCAAAGTTCACGAGAATGGTCTTAGAACCCCTCTCGCTTGACAGGCTCCATAGAAACCTGGCTAAGGTGGATTTCCCGCTGCCTGCGGGCCCTACCATGATTATGTACCGGGTCACCTAAATCATCCACCCATGCTAGACTCGGCTTTGAACCGGTTATAATGTTAGAGAGGGCCGGGAGTGACCCGCCCCGTGCACATATAGCCCCGAGACCACGGGGTCCGGCTCTTCGCACGGGACCGGGGTTCACTCAACTGCTATGATGCGCTGTATGGCATTTAAATAGCATGGGGCTCCCAAGGGGCGGAAGGAGACTTCATCCCCCCGGGCTAGGTCAGTGCTGGAACGCTAGGTCATCGCCTTTTGGGATGGCTTGCCGTGGCTAAGAGGAGCTTTTGGCTAAAGGGTATTACCCTATCTCTTCCTTCACGCTCTTCATGGCCTTCAGCGTCTTCCATAGTGTGGGCTGGATCCACAGGATCCAGGCTGGCACGTTTTTAATAAAGTCATAGGCCTCCTCCCATCCGTCGAGTCCGAGCCTCTTAGCTAGTTCTTCAAGGGTCATGTTGGTCTTGACGTAGCGTTGCAGCACGGCTAGGATTTCCTCGTTTATCTCTATCTCCTTGTCTCCCGCCTTGACTTTGAATACGGTCTCCGGCATTCGGCTTCCACACCCCATTCTCGTCCTGGATTGAAGTCTGGGTTATTAAATCATGGTGGGGCCGCCGGGATTTGAACCCGGGACCACCAGCGATCCGGACTCTCCCTCCTTGGGGATGTGTTCCCCAGGCTGGCATCCTAGCCAGGCTAGACGACGGCCCCATGCCTAGCCGTGTAGCTCTGATTGGTATTGGATCCTATAAACCTAACTTATCCTTGGAGTACTCTGATATTATAGAGTATATTGAACTGGTTAAGGTGTACATTTCCAGGTTAAGGTATACGTTTCCAAGTGGGTTTATAGTAGGTTCATTGGGTATACCGGCCCTATCCCCTAAAGTAGGTCGATCCCGCCACGGTATTACCCTGCCACGCGATTCTGGGGGATAGACATGGTAAATGCGTCGAAGGGGATGGGGGTGATATTAGTAGTCTGCTCGCATTGCGGCGTAATATTCTACAACTACTCTATAGGGGATAAATCGAATAAAGCAAAGTTCAGCGGGGTACCAACCCCCTCGAAGGCCCTCAGCGGCCACGACGGCCTTGTCTGCCCAGGATGCAACAGGAGAATAGAACTCAAGCCCAAGAGGATCCAGGTGATGCACTGGAGGAAGTTCGTCGACTTGTATGATATAGTGGAAAAACCATTACCGAGGCTGAGGCCTAGGAAGCATGTTGTCGAGGAGCAGATAAGGACGGCTCACGACTTGAGTAGGGGTATAATCCAGGAGCAGGTAACCGGTTCCGAGGGCGCTGGCGTGGCTGGCGACGTTAATCTCTAACCCGCGTAAAGCCCTCGGAGGAAACCCATTATTTTATCGAATATTAAGTAGTATAAATCGTAGCTACAACTATTGCTATACTGTCTGAGGAGTTCCCGCATCCCCCTCAAGAAGGACACGCCGTCACGAAATCTAGACAGGAGCCCTGAGACTAGTTTGACTACATTTCCACACCCTCTATGGGCTGAGTCGAGGTCGAGGATCAAGGCCTTTCCTCCCGTTCTGGTAAAGCGTATGTGCCACCAGGGCCTGTTCAACTCTTCATGTAGAATATAGGCGCAGTCAAGGGCTCTAGCCGCTAGTAGAGCTTCCTTGACCGCGTAAACGGGGTTAACATCAATGTACTCCACTAGATGTGGTCCCCTAACATACTCCATTACAATCACGTTATCATCGAAATAGTAGGGCCTAGGAGTCGCCCCGTGAACGCTCGCTTGAAAGAGTCTTCGACCTTCGAGACGAAGATTCTCTCGTTTAGAATCGGTCCTCCTTATCTTTACCGCTACAGGACTCCCCCTATACAAGGCTAGAGCCACTATCGAGGAATGACCCTTCCCTATCACACCAGGGTACCGGCCTCGACCAGGCGAATAGCATAGCCCCTCAATTCCGGAGTTGCTTAGGCTTGCCAGGATCCCCGAGCACCCGGCTCTATCAGGATAACATAGGCTTGAGAGTGTGTTTGCAGCGTCTAGCGGGAGAGTATGTGTGCAGTCTTCTATGTTCTCTACGATCAAAGCGTCATCCACTCCTTCATAGGATAGCATAGCTCAGAGTTGGTCTCTCCGCCACAAGAAGCTATGGACACGGTGCATTTACTCGCCTTCAGGATATCCGCCCCCCTACTGTCTATCCAGTGTTCAACTAGGTTCCCGGCGTCTGTAAATCTCCTCTTCTTGAGTGCTGAGAGTCGTCCCCGATCGTTGATCCAGTAGACTTCGCCTCTTTCCAGTCTCTTCCTGACGTACTTTATGATATCGTCCCGGCTAGCCCAAGCGGAGGGACCCTCTACGATGCTATAAGGGGGGAGCTTTGCTTCGACTAGGCCTATACCTATACGGGCTACTGTGTACTCGTCTGTATAGTACGAGTAATATAGCACTTGGAAGTCGTTGTCACCGAGCGTGGCGGCGAGGTCTTTGGCGGCTCTCTTAGCTCTACCCCAGATGCTCTCCGGGGGATTGCTGCTGTAATCGCCGCTACATGTTACCGTGACTATGTCTATTGGGGCTAGTATATCGGCTCGCTTGGCGAATGGATAGAAGTATTCTCTGCCTGGCCTTTCGAGGTACATTTTGGCTGCGATCACGAATGTGGCGAGCGATTTCATACTGACGGCGGCCGCGGCGTTGCGCTCTGGGTCGACAGGATCGACTACTATCAGCGGGCTATCCCGGTACTTTGATAGTAGGTATTCTTTGTCCCCGATACCCTCTGGGTCGATGTATATGGGGGGTTTCCACGAGCTAGCCGCTGAGAGGATGCCGTGGAAGCTTCCATAGTTTATTACTAATAGCTCTGATAGGTATCCGCTGAATCCCTGTGTCCTGACCTCGGCGCCGTAGATTCCAAGCCCTTTTAGGAATGCTTTCAGTAGCCGGACTTCGTCCTTCTGGCATTCGTCGAGTTTAGAGGATACGTATAGGGTGTGGAAGGGGGTTCTCTCGACTCCTAATCCCCGCTTCCTCGGCCTCTCGGTTTCTATGGCAGGCACTATATCGGCTTCTAGGCCCATTAATTGGACTGTGACGTAGGGGTGTTGGGCGTATTTGGCCACGAAGGGTAGTTTTCCTCTCAGGCATGATTCGAGGAGGTTCTCGGCTTTACTGTAGATCCAATCGTCTGTAACGTTCTTGAATAGGATGAAGACGTCGAGCTCCCACTTATCGCTGGTTAGCGTGTCCTTGGCGAAGCTCCCGACAGGCATTATGCTTGCCTTGTAGCCGCTTTCCTCGACGCACTTGGATAGTATACTATATATGGTCCTGTAGAAGTTTCCGAGTATTGTTAGTTGCCGTTGACTGGGTTTTATAACGCTTAAAACACTCTCTTCGACATCACCTCTGCGGCCGCATGTCAACCGAGGCGGACCTCCCACAGGGTCTCGTATATGGGCCCCGACCGCGTCAGAGTACTCTTCTTCAACCTAACATTGTACACGGTGGTCTCGCCTATCTCATAGTCCTGGTACTCGCTCAACACCCTGACGAGAAGAGGGAGGTTACGGCTCCCCTTTATCCTGGCCAGCGTTATGTGGGGTACGAAACCCGGCCTATCCCGCGGGAATCCTATCCCGGCCATGGCGTCTTCGATCGCCTCCTTAAGCCTCTTCAACCTATCAGCTCCCTTCTCAACGCCGATCCAAACCACTCTAGGCCTGTTTATGCTAGGGAACGCTCCTAGGCCCTTGAGGGAGATCTTGAAGGGCTCTCCCCTCAGGGGTTTGAGCACGCTCTCAATAATCTCGTCGACCCTATCCCTGGATATCTCGCCTATGAAGCGTAGCGTGAGATGGATATTCCCGGTCTCGACGAGTTTCATGGGCACGCCGGTTGAGGCTATAGTATCTTTAAGCCTCTCGATACGCGATAGCAGTAACGGGTCCTCTATATCGATGGCTATAAAGGTCCTGATTCTACCTCCATATGCCAACTCCAGCTACACCAGCCGAGAACATTGTGCTTATCAAGCCTTTATGATTTAAATAAACTCTGTGGAGGGACGAGGAGAGGATTGGCTAGACTAATAGTAGCAGTCACTGGAATGCCTGGAAGCGGGAAGAGCACTATAGCCAGGCGCATAGCGGAGGCAATGAAGGCGCCTCTACTGAGTATGGGCGATGTGGTCCGGAGAGAAGTCGCTAGACGGGGAATGGAGGTTACTGTGGAGAACGTCGAGGAGGTGGCAACACTCCTCAGACAGGAACTGGGCATGGCAGCAGTAGCGGTTCTCCTAGCAAGGGAACTAGAGGGCATAGGGGGTCCCGTGGTCGTCGACGGGCTCCGCAGTCTCGAAGAAGCCAGGGTTCTATCGCGCCATGGCCGCCTCTGTATAGTAGCCGTTCATGCAAGCCCCGTGACAAGGTATAGGAGGCTCATGGCTAGGCGTAGAAGGGACGATATAAGGGGGTGGGAGGATTTAACCCTCAGGGACTCGAAGAACCTCGAATACGGGATCGGCAACGCTATAGCCATGGCCGACTACATGGTAGTAAACGAGGGACCCCTCGAAGAGGCCCTAGAGCATGCCCGTCGTATTGCGAGGATGATAATCTATGAAGAGGGTAAGAATTGTAGTGGAGGCGGAGGCCCGCCCCACGGAGGACGTTGAAAAGGTTAAATCCGCGATACTAAACGTGATCGACCCAGACGATATAATCGTCGAGGAGAACCACTATAGACGCGTTCTGGCAACGTCCTCAAGACTAGAGAGCCTGGAGAGGCTTAGGAGACTGCTCAGAGTTGAGAGGATCCTAGACGCCGCCAGGAGCGCTATGAAGAAGGGTTTAACGCAAGACAAGCTAGTATTCAACCTACACAAGCAAGCCCTATACGCCGGCAGGTTAAGCTTCGTGTCGGGCGACTTCGAATCGCCGATGGGGGCAGTACGAGTCACAATAGAACACCCGGAGCCCAGGAAAGTCCTAGACTGGCTAGCGCCGCCGACGAGCAAGGGCAAACCCCTATTCGAGCTAGACTATCCTCCTTAACGGGCCCAGGGAGACGCGCATCATATCCCAGGAGAGGACGGTTCTATTGAAAAGCCTCTTAGCCTCCAGATAGAGCTTCCTAGCATCTCTCCCGCGATAACGTGGGCTCACGTGGAAGAGCACAAGGTTACGAACCCCGGCTTCCAAGGCTACAAGAGCGGCGTGCTCAGCAGTCGAGTGTCCTCGTGATATAGCCTCATCCTCCATATCCGAGCCATAGGTGGCTTCATGCAATAAAATGACGGCATTGCTCGATAGCTCGATAACAGGCTGGCAGGGTGCTGTGTCGCCAGTGTATACGATTGAAGCCTCGAAATAGTGGCTAGAGATATCTTCTAGCTTAACCCTTCTCCCGTTAACATTAGCTGATCCCCTCTCGACCAGTTCTTTAATCCAGGGACCCGGCTTCAAGCCCAAAGCGTTCAGCATTGACTTGTCTATGCGTGGCCGGGTCCTCCATTCAACCCGATAAGCCAGTGAATCGTTAGTATGGCATGACGGAGCCCATTTGAGCTCTAGAACGTCGCCTCCACTCCTGTATAAGGGCATCGATCCGGTCCCCGAAAGCGTTACATAGCTGATCTCGAAGCCCAACCTGGTGCTAGTCGCTTCGAGTAGGTCCCTGGCGAACTCGACTACTGTGGAAGGCCCGATTATAGATAACGGCCTCCTCCTCCTGGAAACGGCCATTGATTGAAGGAGCCCGGCTAACCCGTTGACGTGATCCCCATGCTCGTGCGTCACTATTATAGCGTCTAGATCGTGAACACTCCTCGGAGTCCTGTGAAGCCGGAGTTGAGCGCCCTCACCAGCATCAAGTAACAGGGTGTATCCGTTCCAGTCATAGACGAGTACGCTGGGGGTCAGCCTCTCGCGTGTCGGCATTACGCCTCCACTACCCAGCATCACCAGGTTTATCAGGCCAGCCATACCCCGTTTCACTTCCTAGCGACGACAACCTCTCTTATGAGAGTCGAGTGGACGTACATGTGGAACCTGTCGATAACCGAGAAGCCAGCTTCCTCGGCGATCCTCCAGGGTTCCTCCCTATAGGGGCCTGCGTACACTATGTAGCCCCCACTCCTCAATACACGATACGACTCCCTTAGGAATCCTCTAACCAATTCGCTATAGGTTTTTCTAGCTGTAGTAGTTGACCGTCCGTAAGGGGGATCAGTGGCAATGGCATCGACGCTCTCATCGCTTAGGGGCATGCTCCCCGAGTTCTGCCTTAGAACGGTTACCCTGTCATAGAGGTTGAAGTGCTTCATGTTGACTACAGAGCCCCTAACCATCTCGGGGGCTATATCGCCGCATATGCACCGGGAGGCGTCTAATAGGCAGGCTTCAATGACGAACCCGCCTGTACCGCAGAAGGGATCTAGGAAGATATCACCCGGCTTCAACCGTGAGAGGTTAACCATTACCCGGGATAGCTGTGGGCTTAGAGGTCCTGGTTTGAAGAACGGCCTCTTACCGGGCTTCCGGGAATTGAAGGCGCGTGTGTCCTGTCTACCTAGAACGCTTCCAATTACCGAGATGCCCTCGGTTATGAATACCCTAAGGTCTCTAGAAGCCCCCGCGTTCAGTAGTACTCTATACGCATTCTTCACAGTCCTCCCGTCCACGTGACAGGAATATCCTCTAAATTTTTTAATATATATACTTTTAAATCTTATCCCAGACTCGTGTAGCCGATGCGCAAACTCCATCAGCTCCGAGAACTCAGCTTCGACAACCCCGTAGACTCTGCCAACTTCCTTAACCCAGCCAGCCCACGAAGACAACGGTGTCGGATCCTTCGTGGAGTGGAAGACCGCTATACCCTCGCTGGAAAACGTAATGTACCCGTCAAGCCTAGTCTCTAATAGCGCCTGCAACTCTGCCAGGGGCATCCTAGGATGCTCACCGCTGAGCAACGCATAGTATTCCCCTAGAGTAGAGGATTTCACCGGCATTAACTACACCGGGAGGCTCTCAGCTATTAGAGGCCCGACATCGACATACTCTATAATCTCGTGGCTCTTCGCTGGAAGCGTGTTCGCGGCATAGATCTTCGTTATCCCAGCCCTAGACAACTTCTCCAGGGCCCCACCCACCATGAGCGCGTGGGCAACGAGGGCATAGATCCTCTCGGCTCCCTGGCTCAAAAGCATAGAGGCCGCCTTCGCCAGGGTCCCCCCAGTACTTATGATATCATCAACGAGAACCACCGTCTTACCCCGAGCAGGGATCTCCTTGGGCTCAACCACTATCTCCCCCGTGATACGATCCCTGTGCTTCACCAGATAGTCGTACTCCGCATCCAACGCACCGGCCAAACGCCTGGCTCTATCGAGAGCCCCAACATCAGGGGCGAGAACAAGGATATCGCCTCTGACATTGATCCTCCCAGCCATATACTCGTACGGAGAAAGGTTGTAGGCCTCGCCATCGAACGCCTTCAACGACTCCTCCTTGTGGACTTCGACAGTCAGGAGCCAGTCATAGCCAGCACATCTAAGACTCTTCAAGACTACCTCAACACTCACAGGCTCACCTTCTAGAAACCTCCTATCCTGCCTGGAATAAGCCAGGTACGGCGCTATCAATCGAACCCTCTCAGCCCCCATACCGATGGCTGCATCGGCGAGTAGCAGCGCCTGAACCAGGGAGTCGTTCTGAGGAGGACTCATAGTCTGAACCACGAACACATCCTCCCCCCGTACATCACCTCTAACACGTACATAGTGCTCTCCATCGGGGAACCTCTTCCAGTCCAGATCAACTATTCTAACGCCGGCGGCGTCAGCGATGCTCCAGGCTAACTCTGCGCTGGCAGGGCTCGGCCCCGCTATAATTACGGCCATAGACCCCACACCTGTTCCAAATGTATGGGATGTCAAGGAAATTAACTGTAGACGCCCATGTAAGCCTAGAGGAGGTTAACCGAGTAGTGCCAAGGGAAGAGCAAGGAAGCACGATGATTCCAGTAGCGATGCTGGGCTTGAGCTCGGCCGAGGCGATACCCCTATATCATTATACTCCGGGCGGGGTCATACTCAGGATAGCCCTGGCCGGCCACGCCGGCACTCTGTTCGAATGCGAAGGATTCCCAATATGCGTCTTCGGCGACGGAAGCCGGCTAGCCCTGATGCCCGTTGATACCAGTCTGATCCTGTATAAGGCGCGCCAGTGGAGGGTAGATGCCGTATTCCTCGACGGACTAGAACCGTTGAACTCGCTCGGAGAGGACGAGTTGTTGGATTTAATTGAAGCCTTTAAGAGGCACGGATTCCGCGTGGGGGCCCGTACGCTGGGTCTATCGAGCCCTAGCGTAGTGGAGAGACTGGACTTTGCGGTAATAGACTACATGAAAGACTACTCGGTCGACCCGGCGGTGCCAGGTGAAGCCATAAGGCTGATCTATGATTTACTAGAAGTTGAGAAGCCCTGGATAGAGGTATCGGCTTACATAAAAGAGCCTAGTTTCTGGAGGCTGCATCCACTAGTGCTAGCGCTAAGTGGCTCCGAGAGGCCGGTACACGTGTTCATCGAAGACCATAAAGGAGGGGGTCCCCTGAGGGACCTGTACGAGGAGCTCAAGAGGAGGATGCCATACGTCTATATACACAATGACCTATACTCAAGACTAGATACATACTGTCCCAGATGCAAGGCTCCAATAGCCTCACGGGACGAGGGCGTGTTAAGGGCCCTTGAGGTCCTCGACGATGAGAGATGCTGGAAGTGCGGTTACAAGCTCGCCTTTAGAGGCCGTATAAGGAAGAAGACCCCCGAGCAACTACTACTATCTACGGAGGGCGGGGTGAAATGGTTCCATCCAAGCCAGCTGGTAGGAGGATTAGCACGCTAGCTAGGCCCAATGTGAGGCCAGCGGCATTATGGGAACCTGTGCCCGATAGGCCTGGATGGGTCAAGTGTAACCTGTGCGAGAAGAGGTGCGTCATAGCTCCGGGCCGTTACGGGGCTTGTGGCGTGAGGAAGAACATAGACGGTAAGCTCTACACGCTGGTCTACGGTTTGTTGACTGCTATGAATGTGGATCCCATAGAGAAGAAGCCCCTCTACCACTTCTACCCGGGGAGCAGGGTGCTTAGCATATCCACGGTTGGATGCAACTTCTTCTGCAAATTCTGCCAGAACTGGGTTATCAGCCAGAGCAGGCTAGAGAAGGGCCTGTATGGAGTCTACAGGACCCCGGAGGAGGTAGTAGATGCGGCCTTAGAGTACGGCGCCGACGGAATCTCCTATACCTATAACGAGCCGACTATCTTCTTCGAGTTCATGTATGATACCTCGAAGCTAGCTAAGAAGCACGGCCTGTTTAATACGATGGTTACCAACGGCTATGCCACGCCCGAAGCGATAGACGAGATAGGGGGGTTAATGGATGCAGCTACAGTTGACTTCAAGGGTGGGGGCAACAGGGAGTTCTACAGGAAGTTTATAGGCGTTCTAGACCCGGAGAAGATCTTCAACACTATACTCGCGATGAAGGACAATGGATGGTTCATAGAGATAACAAACCTCGTCATACCCAGGGTCGGGGATAGGGAAGAGGATGTACGTAGGCTATCGAAATGGATAGTGGAGAACCTTGGCCCGGAGACGCCATTCCACCTCCTGAGGTTCCACCCCGACTACAAGATGATGGACTACCCGCCAACGCCTTTGGAGACGTTGGAGAAGCTAGCCAGTATAGCAATGGACGAGGGCCTAGTCCATGTTTACATAGGAAACGTCGCCCCCCACCCCCTAGAGCACACGTACTGTCCGAAATGCGGCTACCGAGTCATAGAGAGGATAGGCTTCACCATAGTCTCCTGGAAACTAGAGAAGGGAAACACCTGTCCCCGTTGTGGCTACAAGCTCAATATCAAGGGAGAGTACCGTGGCGGAAGAGGGACTAGTTTCCTATCTCTTATCTAAGACCCTTCTAGGGCGCCCGACCCAAAGAAATATAAGCTCCTATCATTCTATGCCGTTTTGGCCGTTAGAAACTCGATCTAAGGGTGGTGTAGAATGAAGTACTGTCCTAAGTGCGGCGGCCCCATGTTCCCCATAAAGAAAGGAGACAAGATCTACCTGAAATGCCGCAGATGCGGGTATGAGATGGAGGCTACTGAGAAGGACCTAGAGAAGTATAGGGTTGTCAGGAAGGCCGACGAGAAGCACAAGGTCGTGACCACAAAGGTAGTCAGCCAGGTTAGGAAGACGCAGGGTAGCCCAGAGGACCTGGAGAGTGCCAAGGAAGAGTACTATGAGCTCGTGCTAGACCAGCTGGGAGAATACGGAGAGTAGAGGGGAATACTAGGACCTTCCCGATAGACTGCCCAGTAACCCGCCAATAGCCTGCAACTCCTTAGCAGCCTCTTCCAAGTCCTTGTGAGTGTCGATCGACTTCCAATAGTATGGAGGCGTGTTGTACTTTATCACGCCGAGCAAGCCCCTCGCAGCCAACTCCGGGAACGCCGTCTTCTCGATATCACCGTACTCCGGCAGATACTCTACAATGTCGGACTTGAACGCATAGACCCCACCGTTTATCCAGTACTCGTGTAACACCGGCTTCTCCTTGAAATCGACGATCAGCCTCTTGTCCTCGTTAATGGATAGGATACCGTAGGGACTCCTCAGCGGGACCGCGGCGATGGTGGCTATGACCTCTCTGCTCTTGACGTCCTCTACTAGTTTTATCGGGTCGAGGTTCGTTATCACGTCTCCATTGACGATGACAACGGTCTCGCCACGCTTTATTATACTGCTGGCGTTCTTCAAGGCCCCCCCAGTACCCAGGGGCTCGTCCTCTACAACGTAGGTTATAGAGACTCCATACTTCAACCCGCTTCCAAGGTGTTCTATGATTTTCTCCTTGAGATAACCGGCTAGCACGACTATCTCGTCAATTCCATAATACTTGAGCCACTCTATCTGATACTCGATAACAGCCTTGTCGCCAACCTTCACTAGGGGCTTCGGTATCTCCAGCGTCAGGGGCCTAAGCCTCTTCCCATAACCACCAGCCAAGATCATGGCGATAACCATAATCCTTCCCCAGTAGTATGGTTACGCCGCTATGTTATATTAGTTTCTTAATGATAGGCTCCAAGATCGTCAAAACATACTCTACCAGGCCAGATTTGGCGAAAATCAATATAACTATACAGACAATAGATAAGAGTAGAATCTGTGAGCGGCTCCACGTAAGAAGACCCGGGCCATTCAACCGCCTCTGTTGGTGGGCCCGGGGGGATTCGAACCCCCGACCGCCCGGTTATCAGCCGGGCGCTCTACCGGGCTGAGCTACGGGCCCTCACCCCCTGCAAGAGGGTTGCTATTCGATTGACTAATGGATCATCCCACTAGTGTTTTAGCTTTTACGGTCACAGGCGCCTATCGCATAGGGTTTAGGATTTTGGTGGTAGCCGGGCGGGGATTCGAACCCCGGTCACGGGGGATCCCCTAACGACCCCCCAGCCAGGGGAGCCGTTATCCAGAGCCCCGCATCCTTGGCCGCTAGACGACCCGGCTATCCATCCCAGATAGATTATCTCGCCACTCCTGGTTTAATAAGGATTACATGCCCGATCCCTCTACAGGGTGTGGTGTTGGCTGAAGCCTACCGCGGCCTTGTCGAGGCTTGTCTTGAAGGCGAGGAGGCCTGTAGAGAGGCTGTGAGACGCTTCCTATCAGAGATGTGCAGCGACCCCAGGTTATGCGAGGCGCCGCGCGGTTACAGGAGACTCTTAGAGCGGTATTCCTGGGTTGAGAGGATTATCGAGAAGGGCGTCCCTGACGGGAGAGCCCGGCTAATTCTCTATGTTATCTCCAGGTATCTTGTTAACGTGAAGAGATTGGATATTGATGAGGCGCTCCTGGCCGTGAAACAATTTATCCAAAATAGCTGTAAGAACTTTAATAATTGCTCTAAGATATACGACTCGTGGATACGCAACGTCCTGAGAAGCGTGTCACAAGGCGGATGGCTGCCCTGGAGTCTCGATCGGTTAAAAGAACGGGACCCAAGCCTATACGACGTAGTAGCTTCGCTTGTAGAGGAATAACAACGTTAGGAGTTGAATTGAGGGTTCTAGATGCCAATCACTCAGAGTTGGCTTAGGACCGCTTCAGGATCTGATAATAATGATAATGATTAGGCGTTTTTGAATTATCGAGTATTGCTGAGAATCACAAGCACCGCTAAACTATGGGGTTGAATTGGTGGACCGGCCGGGATTTGAACCCGGGGCCTCTCGGGTGCAAGCCGAGCGCTCTTCCAGGCTGAGCTACCGGCCCGTCCATGCCCTTTGAAATTGATTCAGCGAGTTTATCAACTTTACCTCCAGGGAGGACTTTGGGGTAGGAGAAATGGTGCGGGATTATGGGTGTGGTGTTTTAGAGTGCTCTTAGGAGTCTTTCGGCTTCCTTCTTGGGGTCGAAGGCGTTTTCTAGCACGTCGATCATATACCAGATACTGTCTATGTATTCTTCTATCTTCTTGATTTCCTCGGGCTTGTTAAGCAGGTGCTTGAACCTGCCCTGAAGCTTCAAGTACTCTATTACGGGGACTCGCTTGGAGGGATCCTTGTACCGCCTCCCTATTGGCGACAACTGGAATTTCCCGTCTACGTACTCGAATAGTGGGAAGAGGCCTGTCTTCACGGCTAGCTGGCCTATCTCTCCTGTTAGCGCTGGGTCGAATCTCCACCCGACGGGACATGGTGATAGGAGGTGTATGTATTTGAAGCCCCTTATCTTTGACGCCTTCTTGATCTTGTCTATGACATCCGTGGGGTATCCGACGGAGGCTGTGGCCACATACCTGACTCCGTGTGCTATGAGTATTAGGGGGATGTTCTTCTTGTGCTCCCTCTTCCCGGTCCACGTGGTAGTGGTCCATGCTCCGTAGGGTGTTAGGCTGCTCCTCTGGATGCCGGTGTTCATGTATGCCTCGTTGTCCACACAGATATAGAGTATGTCGTCGTTTCTCTCGGCGGCACCGCTTAGAGCCTGGAAACCTATATCACCGGTCCCACCGTCGCCAGCCCACACGACTACCTCTACATCCTTCTTCCCGATGGATTCGAAGCCAGCCTTCATGCCTGCAGCAGCCGCCGCTGCAGCGGCGAACACTGTGTTGAGTACGGGCGCGTATATCCCTGACCTGGGAGATATGCCTTGGATGACACTGCTACAGCCAGCCGGTATGACCATGACGAAGTTGTCGCCTAGGGCCATCTTCAGGTACCGCATACCCATGGTC
>WAOW01000009.1 GCA_015521085.1 Candidatus Thermodiscus eudorianus | reverse complement strand
TCCTGTTGCCTTGGCTATTTTTTCTATGTCGCTCCTCTTCACCCTCCTCACAGCCATAATACCCTTCTTAGCGAGGAAGTGCTGAGCAACCTCATCAATACCCTTCTGAGTAACAACAACACTAGCACCAGTAGCAGCAATCCTCTCTACCTTCTCTTGGAGTATCTTCTCTTGCTTCTCTAGTAGTTTCCTTACGAGGTCAGGGCTTGTAATGCTTACCTCCAGGTCTATCTCGGGCTTCTCTATCTCTAAGGGGGCATCCAGTACTGCTATCTTGGCGTTCTTAACAACCCTAGGCATATCAGGGTGGACAACCTCCTTATCAATCACAACACCGCGAACTAGTGTTGTATCGGTTAGGCTTCCACCATGCTTCTTGATTATCTGTATGTTGTTTAGATCGACGTAGAACCTGCCATCCCTCTCCTCGGCTACCGACTTCACGGCCTCTACTGCTATCTCGGCGAAGTATTCCCTGGCTTCCCCTACAGCCTTGCTGCTCAGGCTTGTCAAGGCTATCTTCTTTAGAATATCCTTGTCGTTGATATCGATCTCTTCTGCCATCTCCTCTAGCGTCTCCAGGGCCTTGTGTAGGGCGTCTTTGTATCCCTCTACTATTATGGTTGGATGTATGTTCTGGGCTAGTAGCTTCTCAGCCTCTTTTAGGAGTTCACCCGCGAAGATTACGCTTGTCTTGGTCCCGTCGCCAGCCTCTTCATCCTGGCCCTTCGCTATCTGTACGAGCATTTTAGCAGCGGGGTGTTGTAGGTCTATCTTGTCGAGTATCGTTGCACCGTCGTTGGTTATTGTTATGTCCCCTAGGCTGTCTACTAGCATTTTGTCCATTCCTTTGGGCCCGTAAGTTGTCTTTAGGATCTCTGAGATAGCTCGTACTGCCATGATATTTGCTCTTACTGCTTCGCGCCCGTATGATCTCTGGGTTCCCTCCTTCAGTATAATCACAGGCACTCCCATGGTCTCCATTGGTACTCCTGCTGCCATCTCCTGTCACCTTTTCCCTAGTTCAACTCCGAGAGTCCAAGGGGGTATCACTTCTATATAAACATTACGTCTACCAGGGGCGGGATAACAGGGTTTAGCATTTAAGTATCCCGTAGTAATCCCGCCCATCCAGGGGAGAAGGGATATGGGTAAAGTCCGCACTACGCTGGTGAAGAGGACTGCGAGAAAACTATTGGAGAAGTATCCCGATCTATTTACTGGTGACTTTGAACATAACAAGCGGATGGTATCGCAGTTGATCGAGTATGACAGTAAGAAGCTAAGGAACCAGATAGCCGGGTATATAACGCACCTAGTTAACATAGCCAGGAAGCGGGCCAAGAAAGAGGCCGAAGCGTGAGCCCGCTCCTTCGTTAATAATAGCCTAGAAGCCTCCAGGTTATCTCGGGGTCACTGCCCTTGGCGCGAATAAAGATTAAGTTAATGGCTACTCTAGCCGAGCGCGTAGGCAAGAGGGTTGTCGAGATAGAGGCCTCGAATTGGAGGGAAGCGTTGAAAAGGCTAAGAGAAACTTACAAGGAGCTAGCTGACGCTATAACACCTGAAGGAGACCCTATGCCTAGCTATATGTTGTTCGTAGACGGGGTCGACTATAGACTATACAGCAATAAGGATACTCCTAGAGAGATAGTCATTTTGCCCACGATCCATGGGGGCTCTGATCAGGTCGATATTGAATTAGTAGAATGGAGCAACATTGATGAGGGTGTTGATATAGTTGCCAGTCGCATAAGGGACTCTCATTTCACTCCCGATGTAGTAGTTGGAGTCCTCAGGGGAGGAGTGGTTCCAGCTCGGCTAATTGCCGACAAGCTAGGCGTGGAAGACATGACAGTGATGGAGGTTAAACTCTACAAAGCACCCGGCATTAGAGGGGAGAAGCCGTACCTACGCCAGCCCCCAACTCTATCGCTGACGGACAGAAGAGTGCTTATAGTCGACGATATATCGGACTCCGGCCTTACCCTCCAGCTAGCCGTAGAGGCTGTAAACCTCTACCTGCCCAGAGAAGTTAGAACCGCTACGGTATATATAAAGCCCTGGACAGAGTTCATGCCCGATTACTACGCGTTTACAACGCGTAGCTGGATAGTGTTTCCATGGGAGCGAGGCGAGTTTTCACGTGAACCAGCGTAACCCAGGCCATGGCTGGATAGAGATTCTAGGCTATAGGGTATACATAGGGGCGGTGGGCTTCAAGGGGTCTTCCCGCATAGTTGCAGAGGCTTATAGCTCGATGAGCAGCGAGTGTAAGGAGGAGGCGGTTGTAGCTGGGCTGAAGGGGACTCCGGCCTCTCAATGCGCATTGGCTGTGGCTTTTATCCATGCACTAGAGGGTAGGTTTAGAGGGTCCCGCATCAAGAATTTATCGATCTTGTTTATAATGGAACTTTACGGTTTCCGCCAGGTCAATCAGGTTGTAGAACACGTTAGGGACGTAGACTATATAGCTCTACTCTCTCTCAGGCCCGAATGTATTGAGGAGGGTTACAAGAGGCTACTAGAACTGGGTGTCGAAGGCGAGTATCTGGGATTGAGGGAGTGTGATCCCAGGGAGTTATCGAGGCTAGTGACCAGGTCTGTGAGGCACGGCGTCAGATTAGAGTAGGTGGGAGACGTCTCCAGGCAGTCTGGGGGGTGTTCCAGCTAGTCTTGCAACATCTTCTTCTAGGCTTTTAGTGGCTTGGATTAGACTAGTAAGCGGGTCCCCCTCCATAGTGGCTTGGATTGTAACTCTCTTTCTCTTATCGTGCATGTAGGGTCTAAGCGTTATAAAGCCCTCCTTAACCTCCTTTGCGCCAATGTAAACCATCACTGCTGGTTTTATGGTTGATTCGATTCTTCTAACTTCGCCCGAGAGGCTTGTCTTTGTCGTGAAGAGTAGCCCGCTCCTGTATCCTTCCCCGAGGAGTCTCTTGTGGAGCCTCCGTGAAATCTCCTCGATCTTAGCGTCTACATCTTTATCCCCGGTCTTGATAGCGATAACCGCGTACTGTACTGGTGCTAGGACGAAGGGTAGCCGGCCCTTCATGTAGTCCAGGTATACGCTGAGGAATCTTTCTATCGAGCCCATTAAAGCTCTGTGTATGATGAATACGTTGGCCTCCTCCCCGTAGATCTCGCGTATCGCTTTATATACCTTGAATCTCCTCGGAAGGTTAAAGTCGAACTGTACCGTACCGAGCTGCCATTCCTTTTCTATCCCAGACTCTTCGACCTTCATTACAACGTCTATCTTAGGGCCGTAGAAAGCGGCTTCTCCTTCTCCCGAATAGTACTGTATCCCGTACCGGTCTCGTATTACCTTGGCAGCTTCTTCGAGGGCTTTCTCAGCCGAGCTCCATTCCCGGGGGGTTCCCATGAATTCGTCGCCAATCTTCTCCTTGTCGGATAGGCTGAGTCTTAGGATTATGTTGTCAGCGTTGAACGTCATCTTGAATAGGGTCTCCATCAGCTCCTTCATTTCCTCGAACACTGTTACAATGGTTTGAACGGAGTCTTGCTCCAGGGTTATTATGTGGGCATCGTCTTGCGTGAACGCCCTTACACGCAACAGGCCGTATAGGCTCCCGCTTGGCTCGTACCTGTGTACGCGGCCAGCCTCAAACACCTTAAATGGCAACTTTAGCTTCTGACGGAAGCGGGCTAGATGGCTTAGGAAAATTAGAATGTGGTACGGGCAGTTCATAGGCTTTATAGCGAAGTCGTGATCCTCTATCTTGAACAAGAACATATTTTCCCTGAAGAACTCCAGGTGACCTGATACCTGGTAGAGATAGCTGCTAGCTATAATTGGCGTCTCGGCTAGGAAGTAGCCCCTCCTGGCATGGAACCGAGCTAGTATATCTATCAAGGCATATCTATAGTACCCGCCTCCCAGGCTGAATAAGGGTATCCCGGCTCCACTGAAGGCGGCGTATTCCCTCTCAAACAATGGAACCCTAGATTCCGGTTTTATCACTAGGTCAAGCTCGTAGGCGTAATCCATATGGGTCTTCTGCCTGCTCGAATTGTCCCTGTTCAAACCGCCAACACCAGCACGGCGTCTTCGGGGTTTCTGTGGATCAACCGGGAATTATCCTTTTACTCGGGCTCAGCGAGGGTGACATATGATCATCCCTGCAACCCGTGGTCACAGCCGTCACCACTCATCACGGCCATGTACACGTAGGACACGTCAAACGGTTTAAACTAGACTCCTCTGGCTTCCTCAAGCCATTCCCTGCAAAGGGGAAGACATGGATTGTCCAGTGCCACCTGGCCGCTCCCAGTCATGTATATGGAATAGGCGTGAACGGGCACGCCGTCTCTGAGTGCCTCGGAGAGTGCCTGATAGAGGCGGGGGTCCCCCTCCTTGTATGGTTTAAAACACCTGGCCCCTGGAAACGCGGCAGTGAATATCACAGCAACCCTAGCACCCCTACTAGCTAGTTCCCTAAGGAGCCGGACATGTCTAACACCCCTATCAGTGGGGCAGTCCGGGTACATTGCCTCGTCCCTAGGACCTCTAAGCACTGCGCTCTTAGTCTCCACTAGGACCCTGCCCTGAGGACAATCTAGGAGATAGTCGAACCTGCCCTCAGAGACTCTAGGCTCCCGTGCAACCACCCTACACCCCTTTAAGAAGCATAGAAGGGACCCTCCAATGGCTTCCTCAAAGGCTCGGGATTGTAGCCTGGTATCTATCAAGGCATAGGCGTCCTTGTCTTTCACGGCTACGATCCTGTACTTTAGCCTCCTCCCATTTATTCGTGTAGCTTTACACTTCTTATCCTCGACTAGGTACTCCGTTAGCCTCCCAGTGTTTGTTATATGGGCTAGCGTTCTCTTCCCGTTAATTGATATCTCTCCCACGAATCTATTCAAACGCCTTTTAAACACGCAATCTATAACGTCTACCTCATAGAGTATGACTTTATCCAATTCTCGGCCCCCTAGCGTAGAATATCGCAACGCCTGGCGCCATAGAATACACCTTCGCTTCTTTGAACCTGGCCCTGAGCGCTCCTAACAGGGCGCTACGGGTCAACATCCTATCTATGCTCGCCAGGAAGCTTCTGTAGGTTTTAAGGTATGTCGGGCAAAGGGATATGGCCAGTGCTATAGGCACCATTACCAGTATGTAGAGCTTAATCAAGCCATGCATAAGCCTGTTCTCGTAGCGGTAGAAGTCTAAAATGGCGAGCCTCCCATCGGGTTTTAAGACACGGGCCATCTCGTCCAACGCTTTATGATAGTCTACGGCGTCTCTATAGGAGAACATAGCCGTTATGCCATCCACGCTTGAGTCACTGAAGGGAAGCGACTCGAAGAGACCTCCGAGCCTCACAACGCGAGGGTCCCTCACACGGTTAAGGGATACAGCTAGCATCTCGATAGAGGGGTCGACCAGGGCTAGGACAGAGCCGCCTGTTAACTCCTCTATAATTATTGAGGCAGAGGTACCGGGTCCAGCACCTATGTCGGCGTAGAAACCATCGTCGCTCGCCACTAGCCTGGCCGCCTTTCTCCTCAGTTTGTTGACGAGTCCCAAGCTCATTATCTTGTTAACCTTCTCGTAGCACCCAGCGACAGCCAGCAGTTCTATATCGCTGACTAGTCCCCTCCAGTCTAGTTCCTTCGCCATCCGTGTCACCGCTGTAGTACTAGCCCAACGTACTGATACACAGGCCGATATACTATTATGGTATATGGGGATACCGGTTGCCGAAGATAACAGTCCTACCGCCACCACGCGGGATAAAGCGAAATAGGGCGGGTGAAGCGGTTGAGGCGTTTCTAGACTCGTTAGCCGCCAGCGGAGCTTCCCCCAAGACCGTCAAGTCCTATAGGGCCGCCCTTAAGTCGTTCCTAGACGTCGTTGGTCCTGATACGCCAGTCAACAGTCTCAGTGGTGACGTGTACACGCAATGGCTCTCCAAGTTAAGGAGAAGCAGGGCTCTAAGCAAATCCACCCTACACTATTACAGTATATTCGTTAGGAGGTTCCTACAGTGGCTCGGAATAGTAGACGATATACCAGCGGTGCCTGGCGATTCTAACACTTACTCCCACGCCTTAACGTGGGACCAGGTAGAGGCTCTACTGGCCGCTGCATCCGACCTCAGGGACCTGGCTATGATCTCTCTCCTAGCAGAATCCGGGCTCAGAGCTGGTGAACTCCTAACACTTGCATGGAGCGATGTAGATCTCGTTAAGGGCCTGGTCCGCGTCAAAGGAAAGTATGGTAAGGAAAGGATCGTCCTCTTGGGCCCTGTCTCCAGGGAGGCCCTGGCTAGGCTATACGAGGCTGTTAGACCGCGTCCCTATGAGAGGATCTTTGCAATATCCTACCAGGCCCTCTACAAGAAGCTCAAAAGGCTAGCCATCAAAGCAGGCCTCGACCCCAGCCTAGTTAGGCCCCACGTGCTAAGGCACACCTTTGCTACAGAGGCCCTTAGACGGGGAATGAGCCTACCTGCTCTACAAAGGCTACTCGGGCACTCCGACATCAAGGTTACCCAGAGGTACCTACATCTCGTGACCGAGGACATAGAGAGGGAGTATTCAAAGGCGTTCTTCGGAAGAGACGGACAGTGGATGGATGAACGCCAGATGTACTTCGCGGGCTACACTCCTAGGGGGAGAGCCCGCATACTAGGTTAGCTAGCTTGCCAGCCGGGTCATATGGGAACACGGCCTCCTCTACATAGCCCTGCTTGAACTTCACCAAGAGGCCTGTGGTCTGTGCATTGGCCTTCTCCATAATATTCTCTATCAATGCCCTCTCGGTGTCAGAGGAGAGCCCACCCCCTACTATAACATAGGTCGCCTTACCGGGGCATAGCTTGCTAGCTTTTAACAGGTTCTCCCAGAATATCATGTTGACGGGCCGCTCTTCCTTGATCAAGACAGCGATCAGCCCATTGTCTAGCGAAGCCTCTCTCACGAGATCAGCGGGAACCATGGTTAGGGACCCGTTCTTGAGCTCATAGGTAGCCTCTAAGGTAAATCGTAGATCCGAGGAGTATGGCTGGGTACAGAACCAGTCTCTAGGCGTAGTCACGGTCTCCCAGCCAGTCAGCGTATAGTTCAACGTCAACTGATGCGAGTAGTAGAGTATTTTTCCACCGCCTAGCACTGTAAAGTTTGCTGAGAGCAATAGTCCGTTCTCGGCGTCATAGGCTAGAGTCCCATTTATAGTGTAATCTCCCTTTTCAACGTGCATTGAATAGATATAGGCCTGTCTAGTTCCACCCATCACCTCTATGCTCGTAGTATTCTTCAATTCCAGGTCCACACATAGAGCCGTGTTTACGCCCGAGGGCAGGATTAGTGGTAGGCTGACTTTGCTTTTGCCTAGCATCTCCTTCGGCATAGCGAGGTTTCCGATGGGCACTCTAGCCGGCATTGTCTTATTCTCGCTAGAGACAGTGTAATTACCGTCTATTAAGGGCCAACTAACACTGGTTATGTTTAGCGTGTAAAGCGTTACCTGGGCGGCTTTACCCTCGCTTGTAAGGTATGAGAGGTTGTATACTATCACGCTTCCGGATGCCACGTTTAACGTATAGTTAGTCGCTTCACCTAGTGTTATGTTCGCTAGTGCGTTTCCACTACCCTCACTAGTCGTTCTGTGTTTGTTCGCCCCACCGTGGAGGCCTAGGTATACCAGCACGCCTCCTAGGATGATTACAACAAGTAGCAAAGCTAGTGTAGCGTTTCTGCTCGCCACAGTCCACCTCCGGTTAGGGCCCGGTGCATGGGCTATTATAAATGGCGGAGGCCGCTAAGAGTACATCTTGACTATTCTTGACGCGATGAAGTCAAGCAACACCTCTCTGCTCCCCTCTCCTATATCCAAAACACGGGCGTCGCGCATCAGCCTCTCAGGCCTACTCCACCGGGCAAGCCCCCTCCCCCCCAGGGTCTGTGTGGCCATCCATGTAGCCTTCTGGGCCAGGCTAGCTCCTAGGTTCTTCGCCACCGCTGCTTTGTAGGGATCGACGCCTCCAGTCTCCTCCGCCAGCCTCGCGGTGGAATATACGAGCGCTTCAAGGGCCTCACGCTCCATAGCGATCTCTGCAATCCTCCACCTCAAGCCCTGGTACTCGATTAACCTCTTGCCGAATACGGTCTTTTTCGAGGCGCTTGTTACGGCCATTTCGAGCGAGGCATCGGCTATTCCTAGCGCTATCGCCGCGTAGCCCAGCCTGCCCATGTTTATACCGGTCAGGGCCTCCTTCAAGCCCTTCCCTGGAGTGCCGACGAGTTCCCCGGGTGTGTTGTTGTATACGACTTTCGAACTCCCTGTTCCGCGGAGGCCTAGTAGGTCGAGTACCTCGACCTCTATAGTCTCGTCCTTCTCGGCTAGGTAAAGGGCGGGTCCCTCCCTCCCCCTGGCTAGTACCAGGAAGTACTTGGCGTAGGGTGCGTTGCTCGTGAACATCTTCACCCCATTGATGACCACCCTATTGCCATCTACCTCTTCGGCTACTGTCTTCAGGTTGGCTAGGACATCGCTTCCCCCGCCTGGCTCCGTCATGCTAAAAGCCACTATACCATCTGCAACGTCGAGCCTTCCCGTGTAGATGGATGTGGAGTGTACGAGGACCACATGAGCCATTCCAGGGCTATACCTGCTTATACCACGTACAACCTCAATCACCCCAATAGGCCCAAGGCTCCTGGCGTCGAACACTCCAATCCTGAGGAGCTCCTCTAGCGCCTCGGCCGGGACTAGATTGCTCCTATCGGTCTCCTCAGCGTATTTCGAGGCTATAGCCTCTGCCCTCTCCACAAGTTCTACTCGATCATCCTTCACTCAGAAAGCACCCCTAGCCAGTAGTGGATTGGGAGAGAGTTTTAACTCCTCCCAGGCCATGACCCTTGTATATGGGGGCTAGAGCGGGGGTGCCCGAGCCTGGTCAAAGGGGGCGGGCTCAAGACCCGTTGGCGTAGGCCTGCGTGGGTTCGAATCCCACCCCCCGCACCATGAGGAATCCTTCCCATCCTCTAATGCCGCGTTAAGGCACCCCTGGGTCCTCCGGTTCTCCCCTAAGTGGTCCCAGATTACCCCGGAATACACGCATTACCTCCAATAATGTTCCTCCGCTAGGGAGGCTCCTAGACGTCATTGCTTCTTCCAGGCTCTCCGTCTATCCTGTCCCCGTAATGCGCTCTTCCACCAGCGCTTAATGCTTAAGAGTGTCAGACTGGGTCGTTCCTATATCGCCTGGGGATGAGGTCGCCGATGAACGGCGCTCTGCCCTGAAACGGGTGTTGCGTATGTGGAGGAACGGGTCTAGAGAGGCGGCTGACCCGGTAAAGCCGGTTTTAGATGGAACCTAGTGCTAGGCTGGCAGTAGATGTGGTAGGCTTGTGAGTGTTTTGTATCCTGTTTTCGTCACGGTTACCAGGTCTTCTATCCGTATCCCGTAGAGGCCCGGCAGGTATATTCCTGGCTCGATTGTAACAACCATTCCAGGTTCTAGTACGGTCTTTGAGGCGGGCCTCAGGTAGGGTTCCTCGTGAACCTCTATGCCTACACCGTGGCCTAGCCCGTGGATGAAGTATTTCCCGAGGCCCTCCTTCTTCAGTGCAAGCCGGGCGGCGTTGTCCACGTCTCCAGCTAGTACGCCGGGTCCTAGCACGTCATACGCTGCATTGACGGCGTCGAGCACGGATTCTAGGTGTTTCTGGAACTGGCTGGGGGTTTTCACGCCCCACCAGAATGTCCGGGTTGTATCGCTCCTGTACCCCATGTATACTGCTCCCCAGTCTATCAGGACTGGTCCCTCTACCGTTAGCTTTTCGGTCTTCGGCGTGTGGTGGGGGTAGGCGCTGTTTGCATAGAATGCCACTATGGTTGGGAACGCGGTCTCCCAGCCTCCTCTAGCAAGTATTTCCCTGTAAATCGAACCGGCGATCTCGGCTTCGCTCACGCCCTCCTCTAGGAGTTTCAATGCCTGGGCGAAGGCTTCCTCCGCTATACGTACGGCTTTGCTTATCAGCTCTAACTCTTCATCGCTCTTAACTGCTCTTATCCTCATTATATCCCCGGCTATATTGTCTATTTTTAGTTCGTCAAGGAGAATCCTAGCTATCTGGTGGCTAGATGCCCCGGCATCGGTTGAGGTTCTCCCACCACATTTCTCTAGGAGCCTCGATAGGACCTCTGCCAGGCTGCCTCGAAGAAGCCTATTCCTAGGTATATCGGCGTCTACACCGTTCTCTCCACCGCGTAGGAACGCGTAGACTTCGAGTTCCCTCGGCGCTTGGCTGAGGGCCCTGTGATAGTCTAGGAGCGGTGTTAAGAGTATGTCGCCACAGTCTCTAGAGAGGAGAAGATAGCCTGTGGGGTCCCTCATTCCAGTGGCGTATATGATGTTTGCCCTTGTGGTCAGGAGTAGATTGGCGTAACCCTTCTCCTCTAGGAGGCCTAGGAGCTTCTTTCTATTACCCTTCCAGGGTTCCAACCTAAGGACACCCCAGGTTGCTCAATAGTATTGTACTAAACTTTATGGTATTAGCTCCTCCTGGAGCGCTATCGAGTCTAAGCCATAGTCGGGCACTTGCGGTTCTAATAGCCCAAAACTCGTAGTAGACAGGTGTTATAATGTACGCGTTGTGGAGCTTGTTCCTTGGCATTGCCATACATTGTGAAGCCCTAGACTATCCTGACCCGGTTCACTTTCTTTGTCTGCCATTTGTACCTTCTCATGCGCCTGCTTCTGCCGAAACCGCAGTGGGCACAGTAGCCTTTAGTTACGTTGAATGAGCGCCTGCCACACCGTCTACATACTATATGGGTCTTACTCCTGCCGTGTTTTCCAAAAGACGCTGTCCCCTTCCCCATACCTCATCGCCTCCCACACTAAGGTTTCGCCGGGCTTATGACTATTACGTTGTCTCCCCTCACCAGCACGGTGCCCAATTGCCTGGTCCTCTCGCCTTCTATCTCCTCTGCCTGGCGCAACAGCACGTTTAGGTGGTTGTCGTAGGCCTCTAGTATCCCCTTTAGCATACGGCCTCCCTTTAACTGGACCAGGACGTCGCCCTCGATGAAGTCCTCAAGCACCCTTAGGGTCTCGTTACTCATGCCGCATCCCTCTCAAGCCCAGTAGCCGCAGTATTACCAGGTTGCTTCGCCGGTGTCTAGGCCTTCCACTTACATTATAAAGTGTTCCCTCTAAATATCACCTTCTCCTGGGATGTCAAATGGCTAGAGATAAGGAGACCCCTAAACCCTCCAAGAGATATGCAGCCTCTAAAAAAGAGAGGAAGAGCATCATACGCTACCTCTCCCAGACTCTGGGGCTGGAGGCCAGCGACTCGCTGATAGAACATGTGGAGTTCAAGGACATCCTCATATATGTGGTCGACGGTCTTCCCTGCGTAGTGGAACGTGAAGGAGCCAGGTTCCCCCACCTACTATGCCTGATACAGAGGAGGGCCACAGGAATCCTACCAAGAGTGGTAGTAGATAGGGGGGCTACCAGCGCGGTGGGAAGGGGGGCTGACCTGATGATCCCCGGCATAAGGCGTGTAGAAGGAACCTTCTCTAAGGGCGATATAGTCGTTATAGCTGATGAGGAGACAAACATGCCTGTGGCGATCGGCAAAGCCCTAATGGCGAGTGACGAAATAGAAGAGAAGCTCAGAGGCGTTAGGAAGGGAAAGGCTATCGAAGTCATACACAGGCCGGGGGACGTACTATGGAGACTCGGTAAGGCGCTCTAGAAGAGTTAAGTGGCGTGGAGACCTACTCCCCCTCCTAGTATTGTAGCCCTGCATGCAGCCTGTAGTTCCTCGGGTATAATGTTACGGCTTCAAGATTCTCCGGGATGACTACCTCGGGCGGGTTCTCGAATCCAAACTTCTGCCACTTACTCTTTATTATCCTGCCCAGGGTTAGGAGCGCAGTGGGTTCTCCATGGTTAAGCACTATAGTCCTTGGCTTTGGCGTTATGTGGCGCAGGTAGAGCTGTAGCTCGCTCTGGGTTGCGTGGCCCGTGAACCCCTCTACCCTTACAATCTTCATGTTGACTTTGGTAACCCTTATCCTTCCATCTTCTTGGAAGGCGATCTCCCTCTCCCCGTCTAGGAGCCTCCTTCCCAGGGTTCCTGGGGCTTGGTAGCTTACGAATGCAAGTATATTCTTCTCGTCTTCCGCCATGGATTTGAAGTAGTCGATGACGGGTCCCCCTTGCATCATTCCGCTGGTCGCCAGTATGATCGCTGGCTCGTCGCTATTCACTATCTCGTCGCGTTTCGACTGGCTGTTGACGTACTCTATGTTCTTGGAGAGGAATGGGTTCTCCCCGTTTAGTATGGCCTCCCTTATGGGTCTAGCAAAGTAGTCGACGTAGGCAGTGTATATGGCTGTGACCTCATAGACCATTCCATCAACGTAGACGGGTATCTCGGGGATCCTACCCTCCTTGAGGGCCCTGTTAACCACGACCAGGATCTCCTGTCCTCTCCCCACCGCCATGACCGGTATGAGTATCTTTCCCTTGTTATTGTAGGCTTCGTTTATCAGGTCAATAAGCTCCGCCTCGGCCATATGGCGGGGCTGGGTCTCCGTGGCTCCATAGGTCGACTCTATTATGAGGGTTTCGACTCGGTGGAACTGGTAGCTGGCGGGGGGCAGAAGTCTTGTGCTTGTATCGCCTTTGATCCTGTAGTATTTCAAGTCTCCAGTATAGAGTATATTGTATAGCCCCTGCCCGATGTGCAGGTGTACCAGTGCACTCCCCAGGATGTGGCCAGCGTTGCTAAATGTTAGTTTCGTGTCAGGGGCCACATCGGTTACAACGTTGTAGGGCATCGTGATAGTTCTACTTAGCATGGTGTTTATCTCCTTGTGGGTGAAGGGCGGGTCCCTCCCTTCTCTCTGGGCCAACTGTATGAAATCGGTTAAGACGAGAACCGCAATATCCCTAGTGGGTGCAGTCATGTACACAGGCCCGCGGTAACCATACTTGAAGAGTAATGGAAGCATGCCGACGTGATCCAGGTGCGCGTGACTTATGATGACGGCGTCTAGGTCCTCGATCCTGAACTCTGGCGCGTCGAAGAAGGGGAAAGCCTCGGGCCCCAGGCTCGTAGGCGCCGCGCCCGCGTCTAGGAGGATCTTCGACTCCCCGGTATCGACCAATATAGCGCTTCTACCCACCTCCCCGAAACTGCCTAGCCCAATGATCCTGATCCTCCTTGTGCCAATTAGCGTGTCCCTGAAGATACGTTCCCCTGTGTCGCGCAGCGCCCGCTGACGCTCCTTGGCGTCCATCAGGGACTGTTTATAGATCATTGATAGGGTCTTACTCACCAACATAGGCTTCCTTACAACTACGGGCCTCCATCCCGTCTCGGCGAGTATCCTGTTCTTGAAGGATGCCGACTTATAGGGGATCACGGCAGGGTTCTCAGCGAGTATGGTTACCTCGCCCAGCCTCTCATCGAATTCTATATCGCTAGGAGATATACCGGCTTCCTTAGGCAGGAGTTCGAGAAGATACCTCTTCGTCGCTTCTGGACTCTTCCTACTCCCAGGGTCTGTCCTCAGGACTATCCGCTTCCTAAGCTTCTTGGCTATTTCACTCACTATCTTCTCGTTTTCTAGGATGTACTTTGGCTTCTTCACGTAAACAGCTATCTCGGGCCCCTCGAACTCAATCCTTGTTATCTCGGCTCCGCGCAATGCCTTGTAGATCTCGAAGATTATCTGCCTCCTCAGCTCTTCTCCGCTCACTCTCTCCCGCGTAGTAACCGTTGTCAATCCAACCACCTCGTCGATTCCAACACCGCACTCCTAGGATCCCCTAGCCTGGCTTGCGGCCAGGCCTAGGAGCTAAGGGATGTCACGCCAGGAAATGGCTTACCCGTTAAAGGGTATAAATCTTTCTTCATAGGAGTCCCTGCCTATTATGACGACGTCTATTCCGTCTCCGGTCGCCGAGTCCCTCATTATGGCCGACTTCAAGGCTTTCCTCGCTATATCAATGGCCTCCTCGACAGTTAAACCCTCTCTATAGTTGTCCTCAAGCACACCGTAAGCTATAGGGCTTCCCGATCCTGTGGCCGTGTAGTTGTCCTCGGTTATGCTGCCATAGGGGTCTAGCGTATATAGTCTCGGCTTTACATCGTACCCGCCGACTATCAGTTGAACCATGTAAGGGAACCATTTCGATGAGAATAGGATGTTTGAGAGAAGCGTCGCCAGCCCCCTAATAGATAATTGTACACCATGCGTGAGATAATAGAACCGTGCCTCTTCCCTCAGCAGGTCGGCTAGCGCCTGCGCGTCGGCTACGAGCCCGGAGACGGTCATTGCGGCCCTCTCAGTTATCTTTACTATCTTCTTGACCCTTCTACTGGCTATGAGGGTCCCAGCCGTGGCTCGTTTGTCAGCCGCTAGCACTACATTATCTCCTGCTATTAGACCCACGGTAGTCGTTCCATGTATAGCCTTTGGGCGCGCCTCGTTCTGTGGCATCCTCCACTCCGGGTACACTAGTACACACCCTGCCTCCGGGTAAGTTATGGACTGTCGAGCTTAAAGGGTGTATGTTATTGCTATATCCCCTAGCTGGCTAGTTATTTGGGCCGAGGGAGGTTACAGGGTTTGTACACGGATAACATCCACATAATAGACATCCCAAAGAAAGTGGTCGTAGGCCACGATATACTTGATAGAGCCGATGTGTTCCTTAGAATGGTTTATCCACGCGGGGCGAGAGTGCACCTGGTAACCGGGCCCAACGTCTACTCAAGGTTCTATCCCAGGCTTAGAGCGGCCCTGGAAGGAGCAGGCTTCGAGCTATCCTACTCGATTGCCGATGACGCGAGTGTGGAAACTGCTAGGAGGGTCGCTGAAGAGGCTAGAGAGATAGATGCAGATGTGATCATAGGCTTCGGCGGGGGTAGATCCATTGATCTAGCAAAGTTTGCCGCAAAGGAGTCTGGGAAGAGCTTTGTCAGCATGCCCACAGTAGCGAGCCACGACGGTATAACGAGCCCCTTCGCCAGCCTAAGAGGCTTCGAAAAGCCTATGTCGGTTAAGGCTAAGACGCCCGACTTGATCCTCATCGACGTTGATGTAGTCGCATCGGCACCGAGGAGGTATAATATGGCCGGCTTCGGCGATTTGATAGGCAAATTCACCTCGGTTAGGGACTGGAGGCTCGCCCATAAGCTTCGGGGAGAGTATTATGGAGAGTATTCGGCAAGCCTCGCACTCTTAAGCGCTCGCCATGTCAGTGCATACTACAGAGAGATAGCTCTCGGAACCCGTACAGGCCTCCGCGTCCTATTGGAAGCCCTCGTAAGTAGCGGTGTCGCTATGGGCATAGCAGGCAGTACCAGGCCAGCCAGCGGTAGCGAACACCTATTCGCCCACGCGCTTTCAATGGTAGCAGAGAACAAGCCCCTCCATGGAGAGGCCGTGGGGGTCGGAACTATACTAATGGCGTATCTACATGGGCTCGCTTGGAGGAAGATCAAGAGGCTCCTCAAGAGAGTGGGCCTGCCGGTCACAGCCCGCGAGCTGGGGGTCTCCGAGGACGAGGTTATCAAGGCGCTGGTCATGGCGGCTAGGATAAGACCTGAAAGATATACTATCCTAGGCGAGAGGGGGTTGACCCGGGAAGCAGCCGAGGAGTTAGCTAGGAGGACCGGCGTTATTGAGAGGGTTTAGCCTCTTCCTCTTTACTATTCTCCTCGCCTGTCTTCCCGCCCGTTTCCCTCTTTAGGGGTATTCGAATTGTGAAGACTAGTTCTTCTACCCCGGTTAGTTCGTATACCATCGATAATATAGTTTGTAGGATGCTGTCTAAATCCTTCACAGCTATCACAGAGCCGGGTAGTTCCACGTATGCTTTAGACTCCTCTACCTTAACCTTAACTGATTCCTCTCTAAAGGGCAGATAGCGGAGGACTATGGCTTTAATTTTTTCTTCATCGTTCTCTAGTTTACGTAGGACCTCGATCTCTATCTTCAGGGTCTTCCCTGCCAGGGGATGGTTGAAGTCTATATATGCGAAGCGCTCCGTCACCTTCTTTATAACTCCCTTTCTGCCTTCGACTTCGATCTCCTTCCCAACGGTCGGACGGATTCCGCTTTTACGCAGTGTCTTAACCGGGACCGCTATGACTAGGTCTTTTCTGTAGGGTCCGAAGGCTTCTTCTGGCTCAACTTTTATCTCTCTTTTCTCGCCTGGGTTCATCTCCCTTATAATCTTCTCTATGGGGTCTAGTAGCTTTGTTCTTCCAACAATGACGAATATTGGAGTGTACCGTTTCTCCGGGTCAAAAGCGTTATATTCCCGAGCCACGCTTTCTTTCGTCGTCTCGTATAATACTTCCTTTCCATCCTCTAGAACCTTTATAGTATAGTGGATCTCCACCACGTCGCCATCGCTTAGGGGCACGGCCTAGCCACCTCTCCTCAAGTACCAGCCCATATCCCAGACAGGCTCCACTACCCGCCTAGTCTTTCCCCCTATATTAGCTATCTTCCCGATCCCCCATCCTAGGGCTTCCCCGAGGACGTTAATAACGAGCGACAATCCCCTCCTCCACCTGGCTATCCTCGGCTCCACTACCCGTCTGCCATAGAGGAAGAACTTCTCACCGATGCCATCGACCGCTATGCAATTAATTTCCCCTCTGCACAGTGGAGCCAGGTAATGGGCTAATGGGAGGCTAGGCTTGAACCACGAGCCGGGTTTTATCATCCCAGCGTATAGCCCGAGGGAGTATATTGTCTCTATATCGAGCTTCTCTAGTAATCTATATACTCTGCCGCTGGCCAGGAAGACCTCGTCATAACTAGCTCCGGGCCTCGATATTGCAAAGAGTCTCTTATCCCCTTCAACGAGCTTGCCAAGGGATAGCCCCTGTCCTGCGAGGAACCCGTCGAAGACCGACCAGTAACGCGATCTGGCTGTGTAGAGGATAATGGATGGCTTTTTCATCCTCTACCACCTGAGACCCTCAATTTACAGAGGAAGAAGCCCTCGGTATCGTGTATATGAGGCCAGAAACGACCGCAGTATCTAACTCTGTCGTCGAGGGGTATCCCCAGGTATTCCGTTATACCCTCCGAGGCTATAGTATTGTGCGGGACTACCTCAACGAAATCATACTTCTCAAGTACATAGTCGACGACTAGCTCGCCTTCTTCTGGGGCAAGCGTACAAGCGCTATACATTATTACACCGCCGTTTTCCCTAAGGAGCTTGATGGCCCGCTCTAGCATGCCTATCTGGACGCCGTGTATGTATACCAGGTCATCGACTCCCCGGGACTTCTTACGGGCCGGGTCCTTCCTGATCACGCCTTCGCCTGTACTTGGCGCGTCGACTAGAACTCGGTTAGGCTTGGGTAGCTTTACTCGTAGCGAGTCGCCTTTCACAATGATATAGTTATTAAATCTCATCCGTTGAAGGTTTGATCTGAGGCTCTTTATCCTTTTAGGGCTCTTTTCGACTGCTACCAGCAATGACTCATCACGCGTCAGCTGGAGTATCTGGGTCGATTTACCTCCTGGCGCCGCCGCCATATCAATGACCAGCTCGCCTGGTCTGGGATCGAGCGAGTACACTATGCTCATCGAGGCCGGATCTTGCACGTAGTAGTAGCCCAGGAGGTACTCGTGGGTCCCTCCTATGCTGCCTATCCCGGTTCTGGTCACCTTGAACCCGTGGGGCAGGAAGGGTATCTTCTCTAGAGAGTATCCTTTTTCCTCTAACCTCTCGACGAGATCCTTGCATCTTATTAAGTAATCATTACAGCGTATTGTCTCGGGGATAGGCCTCTCATTAGCCTCAAGCAGTTCGACAGCGCCTTCATAGCCTAGGACGTCTATATACCTCTCAACCATATAGGGTAGATATCCGTATTTCTCGGCCAGCTCTACCGCCTGTCTTCCAGGCTTCTCTCGGAGTTTATTGATTATTTTCGCTAGTTTCGAGTTCATTGCCTCGGTCTCCGTTCTCAGAGGTCATGTGCACGCCACTGGTAAAATAGAATATTTCCCTGGGGCTCGGCCCAATGCCCCTGGGGTGCCGAGTAAATGACTCCAGGGTTTAAACGGCTACTGGTTGTTGGGAGGTTCCAGCCACCGCACATGGGCCACGTCAAGTTGATCGAATACGCTTTAGGGTTGAGCGATGAAGTGGTTGTAGTTGTGGGTTCTGCTCAGGACTCTTTCTCTTTTAAGAACCCGCTCACGGCGGGAGAGAGGATCTATCTGTTGGACAAGGTTCTAAAGAGCAGGCTGGGATCCCGCTACTGTGACGTTAAAATAGTTCCTGTAATGGATATAAACATGAACAAGGTATGGGTGCGCTACCTGGAGATGCTGTTGCCGCCTTTCGAAGGCGTTGTCACTAGGAATCCTCTGGTGAGGGAGTTATTCCTGGACTCTGGTTACAAGGTGGTGGAGCAGCCCATGTATGACAGGCAAGACTGTGAGGGAACTAGGATAAGGGAGAATATCGTGAGAGGTATTAGGTGGGATAGATGTATTCCCGAGGAGATCCGTGAGGATCTTGAGAGGATAGGGTTCGTGAGCAGGCTAGTGGGCTTGGCTGATAAGGACTAGGTGGATCCTATTGAGTAGAGGCGAAGCCATAGTTATCGACGGCTCTATGGGTGAGGGGGGAGGGCAGATACTCAGGACGGCCTTAGCGATTTCCGCTGTGACCGGGAGGCCTGTAAGGGTAGTGAATATCCGGGCCAAGAGGCGGAATCCCGGCTTGAGGCCCCAGCACTTGACGGCGGTCAAGGCACTCGCCGACATAACCCGGGCCCGCGTTAAAGGCGCCTTTGTGGGGAGTATGGAGATAGAGTTCTGGCCTGGTCCGGTTAGAGGGGGCCGGTATACCTTCGACGTGGGGACTGCGGGAAGCGTCTCGTTAGTTTTACAGGCGTTGCTTCCCGCTCTAGCCTATGCTGACTCTCCTGTCTATGTTAGGATTAGTGGGGGGACCGATGTGCCCATGTCACCGTCGATAGATTATATGAGGGAGGTTCTATCCAGCTTGCTGGCCCGGTTCAGTTATCTGATAAGGATTAGGCTCCTTAGGAGAGGGCATTATCCTCGTGGAGGTGGGATTGTCGAGCTAGAGATCGACGAGCCCCCGGGCATGTTGAATCCTGTTGACATAGTGGAGCGGGGCCCGATTAATAGTCTCCGAGGGCGTAGTCATGCGGTGAGGCTGCCTAGGCATGTTGCTGAGAGGCAGGCTAGAGCCGCATCTCGTTTAATAGAGCGTGAGCTTGGTATAGCGCCCGAGATAGAGATAGAGTGGTATAAGCCGGAGAGGGACCCTCATCTAGGGCCTGGTAGTGGAATCACCCTATGGGCTATAACTGAGCGTAGCGTGCTGGGTTCCGACGCTTTAGGCGCGCGTGGCAAGCCTGCTGAGAGGGTTGGCGAGGAGGCTGCTCGTGGGCTTTTGGAGGATCTTAAATTAGGGGCGGCTGTCGACAGGCACGCTTCCGACATGTTACCGGTGTATATGGCGTTGGCTAGAGGAGTTTCACGCTTCACGGGCGCAGTGTTGACTAGTCACGCCATGACTGTATTCAAACTGTTGAAGACGATAATAGATGGTTTTGAATTTAAGGTGGAGGGAGAGTCTCCCTTCAAGGCTGTTATTCACGGGGTTGGTTTGATGAGATGAGGTTTAATCCTATTTTGTGGACTAGGTTTCTTACTTGGTCCGGGTCTAGCGTGGATATTTCGTGGTAGCCTACTATTCTTCCTTTCCCTAGTAAGAGGGAAGCCTTCTCACGTGCTATTTCTAGAAGGTCCTGGTCGGCCTCGTCTATTTTATTTAATGCAAGATATATTTTTTTGTCGGGTGTTATCTTTATTATGTTTGACAGTAGGTTAAATTGGCTGTCTAGGTCCGTGTAGGCCTCTCTACTAACGTCGACCAGGAATAGTATGACTCCGTGTAGCTCTTTCATGGCAGCTACGGCTTTTCTCTCTACGTTGTTCATCTCTTCCATGGGCCTGTCGAGGAGACCCGGCGTATCTATTACCTGGACCTTGTTGTCTCCTATGGTGAAGTGTCCTATGTGTATGTTCTTGGTTGTAAAGGGATAGGACGCGACCTTGGGCTTAGCTCGCGTGGCGTTTCTGACTAGCGTGGATTTACCACTGCTTGGGGGTCCTGCAACTATTATCGTGGGGAGGTATGGATCGATTGTGGGGAGCTTCTGTATGAAGATCACAAGGTCTCTTAAATAGTAGAGTGACCGCCTACACTTTTTGAATAATGATAGTATTCTCCCCCGGCCCTCGCTACCAGTCTTCGCAAGCTCTCTTCTATTCTCGACCGCCATCAATAAGAAGCGGTATTTACTGAAGAGCTTCGCGGCGATTTTCCTACTCTTGCTTATACAGGACAGGGACCTATGGACCTGGTCCCGGTTGAATTCAATCTCTATCAGCCTCCAATAGAAGGGATGCAAGTCGTCTAGGAGCTTGGCCAGTTCACGGACAAAGTCGGTCTTAGCCATTACGATATCGTATGTCCTTTGAAGCGCAGCTTGCTCCTTATCAAAGAGCGTTTTAGCCTTCCTAGGATACTTTGCCTTAATTCTTTCGAGGATCTCCTCGTATGTTGGAACGTGTATATTCTTTGCAACCTCAGCCGGGTTGCTGTACATCTTCACCTTCATCACTCCGAGCGACTCTTCTTATGGCATCTTCTAGGTCGTCTCTGTACTCACGTATTATCCTTTCAAGGGTCTTTAAACTGACTCCGGCTAGCTTAGAGGCGCTTCGCATTGCAGCGTTCTTACTTGCCCCCTCCGATCTCTCAGCCACGTAAATTGCTATGGCTGTTAGTGTTCTAGACTTGAAGGATCTGTTCTTCATTAACTCTGACGTTAGAAAGCCGACTATGTGGTTTAACCTTGGATGGTCTCCCTTGAGGGAGGGGCGGTTCGTGTTATGGCTATTCGCTTTTTTCAGACCCCAGTTTCTAGAGTCGAGTGTAAGGACTTTATAGAATCGGGCTCTGGCTCTATAGTTGCTTGAGAGACTCTCGTAGTAAGGGATTCTCCGATCCCGAGTATAGGTGTCGTCTATAGGGTTTTCTTCGAGGACCGCACCACAGGTGCTACATACTATCTCGCCGGTAAGGGGGTTCAACGCCACTTTCGTGGAGCCGCATATGGGGCACTTCATAGCCGTACTCCCAGCATGTAGTTAGCTTCTAGGTTAGTGAAGGGTTGGTAGGGTGCTGGATGTCTTGGTGGGGGTGAGGGATAATTGGATAGCGTTTATAGCTTCCCGGACATAGTATTATAACACCTCTTTATTTCGTCTCTATTGGATGGCTGTGTCTGGTGCGGGTGCATAGAGGTGTCTAGCTACTTTGGAGCGACCAGCGTTGGGGTTAAGGCTAAGAACGGCGTTGTATTAGCAACTGATCGGAGGATGTCCTATGGGACCTTTATAATGAGTAAGAACGCCAAGAAGATCTATTTAGTAAACGATAATGTGGGCATAGCTTTCGCGGGCCTCTATGGCGATATAAGCGGCCTCATGCGGTTTCTAGAAGCGGACATAAGGAGTTATGCTATTACGACTGGTAATAGGCCGACGGTATTAACAATAGCTAAAAGGCTATCACTTATAATGTACTCTTATAAAATGCTCCCGTTCTGGGTCGAAACTATAGTAGCGGGCTTGGACCCGGACGGCCGGGCGAGGCTATATGTCCTAGACTCTCTAGGGTCTATAACCGAGGAGCCCTACGCAGCAGTGGGTAGCGGTGCGACGGTGGCCTTCGGATATCTTGAGGCCAACTATAGAAACGATATAAACCTAGATGAGGCAGAGAAGATCGCTGAGAAGGCCGTGAGGACCGCTATAATTAGAGATGCTGGTAGCGGCGATGGAATCGACATAGTGGCTATATCGCCGGAAGGGGTAAGGGAACGAAGAGTGAAACTCCGTATAACCTATCTAGAGGAATAGGCGTAGATAGGGGATGCACGCATCGATAAATTGTAGCGAAACACACGCCAGGTTCTCCCAGGCCAGGGCTAGGAGGGCCCAAGAAGTTCTATCGAGAAAAGTGGTTGTGAGAGATGATTACCGGCAGATTAGGCGTATAGCGGGTTTAGACGTCGCATATGCGGGCAGAGGCGAATACACGACGGGTATAGGCGTCGCCGTCGTCCTTTCATACCCTTCCCTATCACTGATTGACTGCGTAGTGTACGTGTCTAGAGTATGCATACCGTACATCCCGGGTTTACTCGCCTTCAGGGAAATGGCGGTCCTAGCCCCCGCGGTAATCCGGTTAGAGTCCCTCTACAACATAGATCTATACGTTGTTGATGGACATGGAATAGCGCATCCACGTAAACTAGGCATAGCGAGTCACATCGGGGTGGTGCTCGACAAGCCATCAATCGGTGTGGCTAAGAAGAGGCTTTACGGCAGGGAGTCGATAGCGGCGGGAAAACGTGTTCTATTGGATGAAAACGGAGATATAATAGCAGTTATAGTGGAGAGTGGGAGGGGGTCTAGGATCTATGTTAGCCCCGGGAATAAAATAACACCGCTAAGTGCGGCTAAGCTAGTAGCCTCCATGTTGAGGGGCGGGAGGAGGCTCCCCGAGCCCACTAGAATAGCCGATAAGATCTCGAAGACCGTTAAGAGGAAAATTATCTCTAGTGGCATTACCCACGGCTTTTCCAGGTGTTCTGACAGTAGCTTTCACGGCATATCTTTGATATGATATCGCTCGTGCTCTTCATTTCATCCGAGAACTCTAGCTTCGACTTAAATCTAAATACCCTGGGCCTCTTGCCGGTCCTCTCCTGCACTAGCTTAGCTAAAAACTCTGGATCGAAGGACTGATCGGGGCCTAGAACTATCACGTCGGGCTTTATATCCTCTAGAGGCTTGAGTTTATCCTCTAGGTCGCCGAGCCGGGCCTTGTACACATATCTGATGGCGGATACTACCTTAAGGCGGCTCTCCTCGTCTAGTACCGGGACTTTCCCCTTCTCCTTTGCGACATTCTCGTCCCTAGCGATAACTACATGGACCTTACCATGTCTTGCCGCGAAGCGGAATAACTCTATATGGCCTGGGTGTATGATGTCGAAGGTTCCTGCCAGGAAGACCGTAGACTGTTCCCAGGCCGGTGTAGGCCACTTCGGCTCTAGTATACCCATGTACTTGAGCGAGTCAAGTAATCCCTCGGCATAACTGGCAGCTGATAGAGACGTGCTGCAATCCCCCTTCTCAGCGTAGTAGATTGCGTCTTCGGCGTATCTCCTGCTAGCGTCGATTAAGTCATGGTAGCGCTCTGAGACCTCGCGGGGGATCTCATCGATGGTCTCAAGCACTGCCGTGGCATATCTCATCCCTCTATCGCAGCTATCGTCTCCTGTCATTATAGACACCCTTTGGGTAACCTCTCGGAAACCGGTTTTAAGCTAGTTAGGAGCCCTCGGTGTGGTGTTTGTGGCGGGCCCGCCGGGATTTGAACCCGGGACCTACGGGTATCTTCCCCTGGGGGCCAGGACCCAGTCTACCCCCGCTAAAAGCCCGCCGCTCTCTCCAGGCTGAGCTACGGGCCCATATCCTTCTCAGAGTGGTCTGTGTGTTAGGGGTTAAAACTCCTACCCATAGCACTGTCTCGGTAGCTACCGTTGCTAGAGAACCGGAATATGCACGAAAAGGCTATAAGAACCGTTTGGCACCCCCCAACTTTGCGAGTATGTAGGGGGCTTGTAGAGGTTGCCATCCAGGGCTAGGAGGAAGGTCAGCAAGAAGATACTGGAGCATGAACTCGTTCCTAAACACGAGGTGTTGTCATTCGAGGAAGCCACAGAGGTCTTGCGTAGACTAGGCATCGCCCCTAATAGACTACCCTCTATTAGTGTCAACGACCCCATCGTGCAACTCCTAGGAGCCAAGCCGGGAGACATTATACGTATAACTAGGCGATCCCCCACCGCTGGAGAAGCGGTATATTATCGGATAGTTGTAGCCTTCTAGACGCTGGGGGTGCGAATAAGATGTCGGTAGAGTCTAACGGTAATAGCCTAGAGGATGCCACTTACATAACGCCGGAAGATCTATGGATTCTATTTCGCTCCTATTTGTTGAGTATGGGTTTAGCGAAGCAACACATAGCATCATATAACCAGTTGGTTGATCATAAAATACAGGAGATGATTAATGATATAGGAGAGATAACCCCTGCTTGGCGGATGGCGCGTAGGCGTCGTACCCCTATACCCCCCGTAGCCTTACCTGACGTTAGGATAAAGCTGGGAAAGGTGGTTATGGGTATACCTGAGGCCAGGGGGGCCGGATATACGACTAGGATCTACCCGCTCGACTGTAGGATGCGGAATCTATCCTATACGGCTCCTCTCTATGTCGAAGCATCTCTCATAATAAATGGAGTCCAGAAGGAAAAGCAGCTAGTCAAGATAGCCGACTTTCCGGTCATGGTGAAGTCCGAGATCGACCCAATATCTAAGCTGTCGGAATTTGAGCTGATAAGCATTGGCGAGGACCCGTACGACCCTGGAGGGTATTTTATAATAAATGGTAGCGAGAAGGTAATAGTTGTCCAGGAGGATCTCGCGGTCAACAGGATTATTGTAGGCCCCGCCGTAGCTGGGACAGCAAAGATAACTCACAGCGCCAAGGTAGTTTCGACCATGCTAGGAGTCAGGAGACAGGTTATAGTAGACCGGATGAGCGACGGTAGTTTAGAAGTCTCGATTTCCCGGTTGAACGCTAGGATCCCGTTTGTTGTCTTGATGAGGGCTCTCGGCGTAGTTGAAGAGCCCAGAATCGCGTTTTCCGTATCAGCGGACCCCGACATACATAGGGAACTCATAACTAGCTTCGAGAAGGTCTCGGCGACTATAACAACCCAGGAGGAGGCCCTGGAGTACATCGGCAATAGGTTAGCCAGTGGACAGCCCCGCGAAAAGAGGATTGAACGGGCCCTAGAGTTCCTGGACACCCAGTTCCTACCACATCTCGGCAACAAGCCAGAGGATAGGGTTAAGAAGGCCTTCTACCTGGCCGAGATGGCTAACAGGGTTCTACAGCTATACCTGGGCAAGAGGGAGGCCGACGATAAGGACCACTATGCGAATAAGAGGCTGAGGCTAGCCGGAGACCTGCTGGCTGAGATACTCAGGGAGGCGTTGAATAGTTTCGTGTACTCAGTGGAACAACAACTAGAGAGGCTACTGACCCAGAGGCCCGTCAACACCCTTCGCTTATCCCATCTCATTAGGCCGGATGTAATCACGGATAAACTGAGGACAGCGCTTGCCACAGGCAACTGGGGCCGCGACAGGACCGGTGTGAGCCAGGCCCTAGATAGGACAAACTGGATAAGTCTTCATAGCCACTTGAGGAGGGTCATATCCCCCCTAAGCAGGGGACAGGTCCACCTGGAAGCCAGAGACCTCCATGGAACCCATTGGGCTCGCCTCTGTCCATTCGAGACTCCAGAGGGGATAAACTGTGGTCTAGTCAAGAACCTGGCCCTCTTAGCTTATATCTCGGTTGGGATCCCGGAGGAGGAGATCGAGGAGCTACTCTATGAAATGGGGGTTGTGCCTATAAAGGAGGTCGTTGAGGAAGCGGTCGAATCGGGCGAGCCTCCAGAGGTCATGGAGTACGGAGCCAAGGTCTTCCTAAACGGTAGACCCGTAGGATTCCACCCCGACGGCGAGAAACTAGTGAAGGAGCTGCGCTCGCTGAGGAGAAAAGGCAAGCTGCACTATGAGGTCAACGTAGCCCACATCCAGTCCGAGTACTACAACGAGGTCTACGTCAATACCGATGAAGGGAGGCTTATGAGGCCTCTCATAGTCGTCGAGAATGGGAAACCCAAGCTAACTAAAAGCCACGTTGAGAAACTAGCTAAAGGTGAAATCAGCTTTTGGGACCTAGTTAGAGAGGGTGTGATAGAGCTTCTAGACCCGGACGAAGAGGAGAACGCATACATAGCAGAGTTCCCATGGGAGGTTACAGAGGAGCACACGCACTTAGAGTTATGGGTTCACGGGATCGTCGGCGTAGCAGCCGCTACGATCCCGTATCTAGAGCACAACCAGAGCCCAAGAAACACTTACCAGTCGGCGATGGCGAAACAGGCCCTAGGTTTGTATGCATTAAACTTCAAGTATAGAGCTGATAGCCACTCATACCTACTCCACTATCCCCAAAAACCGATTGTCCAGACAAGGACGTTAGACCTCATAGGCTATAATGAAAGACCTGCCGGGCAGAACGTGGTCGTAGCGCTTATGGCCTATATGGGATATAACATGGAGGACGCACTCGTCTTTAACAAATCAAGCGTGGACTTTGGCCTGGCAAGAGCGCATTTCTTCAGGGTCTATACTGCAGTGCAGAACCTCTACGCGGGAGGCGCCATGGACGAGATAAGAATACCCGAGCCAAACCTGCTAGACCACAAGGGAGACGAGTTCTACAAGAAACTAGGGCCGGACGGGATAGTAGAGCCCGAAGTCGAGGTCGAGGGTGGCGACGTCCTGATAGGAAGGGTGAGCCCGCCCAGGTTCATCGGTGAAGAGAGAGTCATGGTCTCGACCGCCCTAGTCAGGAGAGACACTAGCATACAGCTACGCTACGGCGAGAGGGGCATAGTTGACACGGTTGTTCTCACCCAGAACCTGGAGGGGTTCAAGCTGGTCAAAGTGAGGGTTCGGGAACAGAGGATACCGGAGATAGGGGATAAATTCGCCAGCAGGCACGGACAGAAGGGCGTTATAGGTATATTGTTACCACGGTATGACCTCCCCTATACAGAGGACGGTATAGTCCCCGACATAATACTCAACCCCCACGCGATCCCATCTAGAATGACCGTGGGGCAACTCCTGGAAACAATCGCGGGCAAGGCAGGGGCTCTAATGGCTAGATACATCGATGGCACGCCATTCTACAAGGAGAACATAGATGGGCTAAGGATTGAGCTCTTGAAGCGTGGCTACGACCCCAACGCGCGTGAAGTAATGTACGATGGCAGGACCGGTAAAAGGATCGAAAAACCGATTACAATTGGTGTGACCTTCTACCAGAGGCTTTACCACATGGTATCGGACAAGATGCATGCCAGGGCTACGGGGAAGGTGCAGCTACTTACTAGACAGCCTACAGAGGGTAAAGCTAGACAGGGCGGACTCAGGTTCGGTGAAATGGAGAGGGATTGCCTGATAGGCCATGGCGCAACCGCTCTATTGAGGGATAGAATGCTGTTCAACAGCGACAAGTACGAGATGCTGGTATGCAATAAGTGCGGCCATATAGCGTGGTACAATGCCCGGAGAGGAGTATACGAGTGCCCCATCCACGAGGAAGACGGCGATATCAAGCCGGTTATAGTACCTTATGCCTTCAAGCTGCTCCTACAGGAGATAACCAGCATGTTCATAAAACCGAAGCTCGTTGTCTTAAGCAAGATAGACATCTTAAACAAGCTGCCAGGTTTCAGCCTATCGATGCTGCAACGCGGCATGGCGAGGAATGGCGATGGCACGCGTGGAAGCTCGGGCTAGGGGGGTGGTCTAGATGAGCGAGGAAAGGTTCATACTGTCCGGGATAAAATTCGGTGCCCTGCCACCCTTCGAGATCTCCCGGATGGCTAGGGTAACTATAACGAGGCCAGAGCTCTATGAGTCGGATGGAACCCCCGTAATGGGAGGACCCAGAGATCCGCACTTCGGGGCAATAGAACCGGGTGAGGTATGCCCGGTATGCGGTAACAGGAGAGACAATTGCCCCGGGCACTTCGGAAAGATAGACCTAGCTAGGCCCGTTTTAATTCCCTATTACTCTGACCACGTCAATGCAGTTCTACAGGGGACCTGCCGCTCATGTAGTAGGATACTGATACCTGAGGAACAGGCCAAGAGACAGCTCAGGATACTTAGGACTCTCAAGTCCAAGTGGCCTCAGCTGGCTAAGAACTTCGTGAGAGAGGTTAGAAAACAGGCCGCGCAGAATTCTATTTGCCCCTATTGCGGCGCGAAGCAATACAGGATTAGATACATCAGGCCTGTAGTTTTCTACGAGGAAAGGCCTGAGGGAGAGATCAGGCTGACCCCGATAGAGATAAGAGATAGGCTTGAGAAGGTGCGCAACGAGGATGCAGAGCTACTCGGTCTAGATCCAGAGGCCGCTAGACCCGAGTGGATGGTCGCCACGGTACTCCCAGTCCCTCCACTATCGGTTAGACCCCCTATAACGCTTGAAACAGGGCTTAAGTCGGAGGACGACCTGACTCATGCCTTGGTCGAGATAATCCGGCAGAACGAGAGGCTGAAACACTACCTCACTACGAGCGCTCCAGAAACCATGGTTGAGGACGCCTGGATAGCCCTGCAGCACATGATAGCTGCTTACATCGATAACGAGTTGCCAAACGTGTTTGTTCTACAGCACAGGGGCGGTAGGCCCTTAAAAACCCTGGCCCAGAGGCTAAAGGGTAAGGAGGGCAGGCTCAGAGGCAATCTCTCCGGGAAAAGAGTAAACTACTCCGCTAGAACAGTCATCAGCCCAGATCCAGAGATAAGCATTAACGAGGTTGGGGTTCCAAAGGAAATCGCCATGGTCCTAACCTATCCTCTAAAGGTGACGCCAGAGAATATAGAAGAGGCTAGGAGATACATCTTAAACGGGCCCTACAAGTGGCCTGGCGCCACCTATCTAGTCAAGGCCCGGACTAAGACGAAGATAGACTTGAGGTATCACAAGAACCATAAGCAGCTCGCCGAGACGCTAGAAGTAGGAGACATTGTAGAGAGACACCTACTAGATGGGGACATAGTACTCTTCAACAGGCAGCCCAGCCTACATAGAATGTCAATCCTGGCGCACAGGGCTAGGATAATGCCCGGTAAGACTTTCAGGCTCAACCCACTCGTATGCCCGCCATACAACGCTGACTTCGACGGAGACGAGATGAACCTTCACGTGCCTAGGATCGAGGAGGCGATTGCTGAAGCCGAAGAGATACTCTTGGTCGAGAAGAACATAAAGACTCCTAGGTACGGTGGGCCAATAATAGGTGGTCGCCAAGACTATATCAGTGGAGCCTACCTAATGACTGTGAAAACTAGGCTCTTCACCGAGGATGAGATACTAGAGTTATTATCGAAGGCGGGATACAAGGGAGACCTACCGGAGCCCGCCATTCTATATCCACAACGTCTGTGGACCGGCAAGCAACTGGTGAGCCTCTTCCTCCCAAAGGACTTTTCATACGAGGGTAAGTCTAAGATCAACGCAGGACCCTTGTCATGCGACAGCCACGACTGCTTCCACGATTCATACATAGTAATCCGCGGAGGCAAGTTGCTTGAGGGAGTCTTCGACAAGAACGCTATGGGGGCAGAGCAACCCAACAACGTGATACACACGATAGCTCTCGAATACGGCGATGCTAAGGCGCGAGAACTCCTAGACACCCTCTACAAGGCATTCATAAAAATGCTAGAGCTACGCGGTTTGACACTGAGCCTATCAGACGTTGACATCCCCGAGGAGGCTAGAAAGGAGATAGAGAAACTCATAGAGGAGGCTAGAGTCGAGATTGCAGAGATGATAGAACAGCTCCGGAAAGGCCAGCTGGAGCCCATACCGGGGAGAACGCCAGAAGAGAGCCTCGAAATAAAGATAATTAACAGGCTCCAAGAACTGTTTAGGAAGTCCCAGGAAGTGGCTGTAAACTATATGGACCCATTCAACGATGTCTTCATAATGGCGAGAACAGGGGCAAGGGGGAGCGAGACCAACATAGCCCAGATGGTCGCAATGCTTGGACAGCAAGTCGTTAGAGGGAGAAGAATCCACAGGGGCTTTAGAAAACGCACGCTAGCACACTTCAAGGAAGACGATCTATCACCAGAGGCTAAAGGCTTTGTTAAAGGCAACTTCCGCTACGGTCTAAAGCCAACCGAGGTATTCTTCCACGCGGCGGCCGGTAGAGAGGGGCTCGTCGATACCGCTGTTAAGACGAGTCAAAGCGGCTACATGCAGAGGAGGCTCATAAATGCATTAAACGACATAGTTGTGCTCCACGATGGCACAGTACGGGATGCCTACGGGAACCTGATCCAGGTAAAATACGGGGAAGACGGCGTCGATCCCATGAAGACCTATCACGGGGACCCCGTCGATATAGACAGGCTAATCGAGAAATACGCGCATGTAAAATGAGGTGATCTTGGAAATGGTATATAATATATTCACGGAAAATCTCGGGGAGCTCGCGTCCATAGCAGAACAGATACTTCCACGCAAGAAGATGGAGGAACTCAAGGAAAAGGTACTGGATAATGAGAAGCTAACGGAAAAACAGAAGGTCATGATAGTGAGAGATGCAATACTAACGTATCTCAGGGCGATGGTACAGCCCGGCGAGCCTGTTGGAACGGTGGCGGCCCAGTCTATAGGCGAGCCTGGAACTCAGATGACCTTGAGGACGTTCCACTATGCTGGCATAGTAGAGTTCGACGTTACACTTGGTCTCCCCAGGCTCATAGAGATCGTCGACGCCAGAAGAGAGCCCTCAACCCCCATGATGACGATATATCTCGATGAAAAGTACAAGTATGACCTGGAGAAGGCCAGGGAGATAGCCAGAAGGATCCAATACACGGTCTTAGACGCTGTGGTAAGCGAGATAGAATATTATCAGGGGAGCAATGAGTTCTCAATAGTCCTTGATCCAGACCAATTGGAGGATAAAGGAGTAACCGTTGAGAAGATCGTAGAGGCTCTTGAGAGGAGTAAAATAGGGGAGGTCGAAACCACGGAGGATCCATACGTGATTAAAGTGATTGTTTCCGAGAAGCTACTACCCCCCGAGTACTACTACGATCCCGGCGTGTACCGAGAGATAGAGGCTAAGATAAGGAAGATCTACTTGAAGGGGATCAAGGGAATTAGGAGGGCCATCATACAGGCCGAAGAGAAGGAAGTAAATGGAGAAAAGGTAAAGGAGTATTACATCGTAACAGAGGGTAGCAATCTAGCCGAGGTGCTGAGAATAAGGGGCGTCGACCACACCAAGACCACGACGAACAACATACATGAGATAGCAGAGGTCTTGGGGATCGAGGCCGCGAGAAACGCTATTATAAGAGAGATAATAAACGTACTGCAGCAATCCGGTCTCGACGTCGACATACGCCACATAATGCTCGTTGCAGACATGATGACCTTCACAGGAAAGGTTAGACAGATCGGCCGGCTAGGCATAGCCGGCGAGAAGGAAAGCCCGCTAGCACGAGCCGTATTCGAGGTCACAGTAAAGAACTTCTACGACGCTGCCGCCACAGGCGAATACGAGAGGCTCATCGGAGTATCAGAAAAGACTATAATTGGCCAGCCACCGCCTTTGGGCACAGGCCTCGTAGTGTGGCTAAGATCCCGCGGTGCGAAGAGACAGGAGAGACGTAGCTAGCTAGTTGAGGTGGGTGAGGCATGGCGCTGTCTATAGAGAGGGAGTTGAGGAATCTAATCCGGACAGGCAACTACGTGCTAGGAACCAAGCAAACCCTGAAACTGCTAAAGCTTGGCAAGGCAAAGGTGGTTATAATGGCTAAAAACACGCCGCCCGAGATAAGAGAACGCGTTAGATACTACGCGAGGCTGGGCAACGTACCAGTAATAGAGTATGAGGGTACAAGCGATGAGCTAGGCCACGTGCTGGGCAAGCCCTTCGTCGTATCTCTTATCGGCGTTATAGATGAGGGCTCCTCCAAGATACTAGAGTTGATAGCATAGGAGGGCCAGACATGGCGGGAGAGAGAATAACGCCCGAGGAACTCCGCTATCTGTCCATACTGGAGGAGCTGACTGGGGCGCTCGGTATAAGATGTATAATAGACGATGAAAACAATAGACTAATATTCTTAGTAAAGGAGACCGACGTTGGGAAGGCCATCGGCAAGGGAGGCAAGAACGTGAAGCTCATGAGAGTATTACTGAAAAAGAACATAGAGATTGTCCCCTATGGTGACGATCTAGAATCTATGGTCAGAAACCTATTCCCCTCGGTCAAGATACTCGGGATAGACGTCAGCGAGAGAAACGGGGAGAAACAGGTAACGGTACGCGTCGCAGAAGAGGATAAGGGCAAGGCCATCGGGAAAGAGGGTAGAAATATAAAGAGGGCCAGGCTAGTCCTTCAGAAGCTGTACGGTATCTCGTCGGTAGTTGTAAGGTAGTATATAAACACCCGGGGCAGTGCCACCCCACTAGTTTTTAAAGACCAGGGCTCCCAGAATGCTCGGGGGTAACGGTAGGCATGACGGGTAAAAAGTCGCCAGTAGGGCTCTTCGCGGCTAGAAAGCTCAGGAGGAAGAGGATGAAGTTCAGGTGGAGCCAGCTAGAGTTCAAGAGGAGGCGTCTAGGACTAAAGAAGAAATACGATCCACTAGAAGGGGCGCCTATGGCTAGGGGTATAGTCCTGGAAAAAGTAGGAGTCGAGGCCAGGCAGCCAAACTCAGCGCTTCGAAAGTGTGTCCGCGTACAGTTGGTTAAGAATAAGAAGGTAGTTACAGCTTTCGTCCCACGGGACGGAGGAATCCTATACATAGACGAGCACGACGAGGTGATAATAGAGGGTATAGGGGGGCCAAGAGGCCGTTCTATGGGTGACATCCCAGGAGTTAGGTACAAGGTAGTGATGGTTAATGGTGTATCTCTGAAGGCGCTATGGCTTGGGAAGAAGCAGAAGCCCAGGCGGTAGAATAAAGCGGCTCGCAGGATCCAGTGAGTATCTAGTATGGGGCTCCATACTCTTCTTCGCCACTATTATCCTCGTCTAACTCGCTTGATATCTCTACGAGCTCCTGTGTGACATAGATGGGCTTGCCCGATATGGTTGCCAGGTATACGGCGTGGCTTGGTATCATCTTTATAGTCACGTGGAGCCCGTCTGATTCGAAGTGCGCGGTAGCGGTGTAGACGCCTGTAGCCTCGTCGTATTCGTCTATAACAACTTTATCCAGGCTGGCTTCTATCATATCCCTGAAGTCATTGTGGAAGGCTAGCAGGGAGAAGATGCTTTGTCTCCTAGGGGGCGGGTCTCCCTTCCGGATCATTTCAAGGGCTTCTATAACCTCCGGCGGTACATAGTACATTTCAAAGATCTCTCCGTTTTCTAGGTATAATCTAAGCCCGACCGGATACCGCTCCTGATTCCCGATTACTATGTAGTCCTCGTCGTTGCTATACACTACTTGGTATATTGGCGCGACATCGACTACCCTATACATCTCACCCAACAGCGGCCCACCTACATCTAAGCCCTAAGAGCCCCAACCGGGGCTTATCAACTAAATCCTTCAGCCGGGTCTCCACGGGACCGAGGATAGCTTATAAAGGTCTAGGATGCGACGGAATCCCAAGGGGTGCTAGAGAGGAGTGTCAGCTACGAACGTAGAGCTGCCAGAGGACGTGGAGGTAAGAGCCGATACTATCAGGTTGTTCGGTAAGTGGAGCTGGGTAGGAGTAGAGGTCAAAGACCCAGGCCTCAAAAGATACATAAGCCTTAGACCCATATGGATCCCGCACACCGGCGGGCGCCACGAGCACAGGCGGTTCGCGAAAAGCCAGGTCCCTATAGTTGAGAGGCTGATAAACCAGCTTATGAGGCCGGGCAGGAATGGAGGCAAGAAACACCTAGCATACAATATAGTCAGGGTCGCCTTCGATATAATATACCTTGAAACTGGCGAGAACCCCATACAAGTCCTCGTCAAGGCTATAGAGAACGCGGCTCCCAGAGAAGAGACTACTAGGATAGTATACGGTGGTATAACCTATAGGGTATCCGTAGACGTGTCGCCGCAGAGGAGAGTAGACCTCGCCCTCAGGTTCCTAGCGGAGGGAGCCAGGAACTGCGCCTTCAACAATCCCAAGCCCATAGAGGAGTGTCTAGCCCAGGAGATAATACTGGCTAGCAGGAGCGATCCACAGAGTCATGCCATAAGGCAGAAGGAGGAGATAGAGAGGATAGCTCTAAGCTCTAGGTAATCCCACATCTCTTCCCCGAAGCGGTGGCTTTTTAACTCCTTATTATACCAGACTCCTAATGGCTCTAGATGGAGCTACGGGGTGTAGAAGGGAATGCCCGAGAAACCACACATGAACCTGGTAGTAATCGGTCACGTCGACCACGGGAAAAGTACTCTAGTAGGCCACCTACTATTCCGTCTCGGCTTGGTAGACGAGAAGAAGCTAAAGGAGCTAGAGGAGCAGGCCAAGTCCAAGGGTAAGGAGAGCTTCAAGTTCGCATGGATTCTAGACAAAATGAAGGAAGAGAGGGACAGGGGTATAACGATTGACCTCACCTTCATGAAGTTCGAGACCAGGAACTACATCTTCACCATAATCGACGCGCCAGGCCACAGGGACTTCGTCAAGAACATGATTACGGGCGCTAGCCAGGCCGATGCCGCTATACTGGTGGTCTCGGCTAGGAAGGGAGAGTTCGAGGCTGGCATGAGCCCGGAGGGCCAGACCAGAGAGCACCTACTACTCGCAAAGACTATGGGTATCGAGCAGGTGATAGTCGCTGTAAACAAGATGGATGCCCCCGATGTCAACTACGACCAGAAGAGGTACGAGCAAATAGTCGGGATACTCAAGAAGTTCATGAAGGGACTAGGATTCAAGGTAGAAGGGATACCGTTCATCCCAGTAAGCGCCTGGAAGGGAGACAACCTCATCGAGAGAAGCCCCAACATGCCATGGTACAAGGGGCCAACACTCGTGGAGGCGCTAGACCAGCTGAAGCCTCCAGCGAAGCCCGTCGACAAGCCCCTACGTATACCCATACAGAACGTATACACCATACCCGGAGCGGGCACTGTGCCTGTAGGTAGAGTAGAAACCGGAGTACTGAGGGTAGGCGACAAGGTAGTATTCATGCCGCCGGGCGCGGTCGGAGAGGTCAGGAGTATACAGATGCACTACCAAGACCTAGAGAAGGCAGAGCCCGGCGACAACATCGGATTCGCCGTGAGGGGTGTAAGCAAGAACGATATAAGGAGGGGAGACGTCGCTGGTCACCTGGACAATCCGCCAACAGTGGCTGATGAGTTCACCGCCAGGATCTTCGTGATCTGGCACCCAAGCGCTATAGCACCAGGCTACACGCCGGTGATCCACGCGCACACAGCAAGCATATCAGCTAGGATGGTCGAGATACTCGCAAAGCTAGACCCTAGGACTGGCAAGGTCGTCGAGGAGAAACCACAGTTCCTGAAGCCGGGAGACGTCGCTATAGTAAGATTCAAGCCCGTGAAGCCAATGGTAGTAGAGAAATTCAGCGACTTCCCAGCACTGGGAAGATTCGCTATGAGAGACATGAACAGGACGATAGGAATCGGCATAATAACAGACGTCAAGCCGGCTCAGGTAGAGATCAGGAAGAAGTAGAGCCCTCCACAACCTTTATCCTCAAACCACAACACGCCCAAGCCTGGAACTGAACGCGTCTTTTCCAAACCCTCGCAACCCAACATTTACTTTATAATCCCGCCGGCAGATCCAATACGGGAGTGGTGGCGGATCGAGATGGCGTTCAAGATAAGGATATACCTGTGGAGCACCGATGTAAAGAGTCTACAGCAGGTCGTCGAGCAGATAAGGGAAATAGCTAAGAAGACGGGGGCACCGATAAAGGGACCCATACCACTACCAACCAAGAGACTGGAAGTCCCGATCTTCCGTCTACCACACGGGGAAGGAAGTAAATACTGGGAGCACTGGGAACTAAAGATACACAAGAGGATAATAGACCTGGCCGCCGATGAAAGAGTCCTGAGAAGACTCATGAGGATCCAGATCCCGAGGGACGTTAGGATAGAGATCAAGCAGATGCGGGGCTAGACTCCAAGTCCACACTCCTTGATCGTAATCTAGGCCCTGTAAATCCTAAAACCCCCACCGAGCATATCTTAGCCTGGACCTGGAAGCCGGGGTGCCCGAGCGGACCAAGGGGACGGGCTGGAGACCCGTTCCCCCTCACGGGGGGCGCGGGTTCGAATCCCGCCCCCGGCGCCATCTTTACCAGAAAGGTTACGTTACCGGAGGCGGCATTACAACGACAGTCGTCTTCTCCGGTAGATCGTGGCGTGTAATCTCTAGGAGTCTATCCTCCAGTCTTAGCCGTCTGGTCTTTGAAACCGAAAGGAACCTGTCCAACGGGTCTAAGGGTAGTGTAGAGTAGGGAGTCCAGAAGTGCATCGGGATTACAAGGGACGGGTTAACTAGCTGGATAAACTCCCATGCTTCATGCGCGTCTATGGTGTAGACCCCGCCCACAGGTATCATTATTATATGCGTGCCTAGAAGCTCCGCCAGGAGATCTTCTCCCGGTAAATGGCCTATATCTCCCAGATGGGCTAGCTTGAGGCCGTCAGCATCAATTATATAGACCGTGTTATCGCCGCGTAACTGCCCTCCACTCATGTCGTGGTAGGAAGAGAGGCCCTTGACTCGTAGGGGGCCTAGCTTGAAGTCCCCTCTCTGCCACTTCACGACCTTTTCAGCAGTCACCATTTCAACAGCGTTATGATCATAGTGGTTGTGGGTTACCAGTACAGCATCTGCCGCTATACGCGTCTCTGGAAGATTCAGGCTACCGCCGTCGTGAGGATCCAAGGCTATAGTGTAGCCCTTGTACTTGAGGGCGAAGTATGAGTGTCCGTACCACCTAATCTCCACGCTAGTCAAACCAGCCACCAGGATCTGCATGGCAAGGGGGACTACTAAATCTTAATTTACGGGTCGGCTCGTTTAGAATCCGGGGGTTCGGGTGCCACTCGAATATCTTGGTAGGAAAATAGGGTTTCTAGACGATGTTACTGTTAAAGAGAAGAAAGTGCTCCTACGCATCGACATTAACTCTCCAATAGACCCCAAGACAGGCGCGATATTAGACGACACCAGGTTCCAGGCACATGTCGCCACGATCAAGGACCTCCTAGACAGGAATGCTTCCATAGTGATGATGAGTCATCAAGGCAGGCCCACCAGCGACGACTTCACTAGACTAGACAAGCACGCCCAACTACTGTCAAGGCTACTAGGACGCAGGGTAGACTATGTACCGGATGTAATAGGCCCAGAAGCCATCAGGAAGATAAATTCGCTGGAGCCCGGAGACCTCCTACTACTAGATAACACAAGAATAATCTCCGAAGACTACGTTGAAGCGGACCCCGAAGTACACGCTAGAGGAATAATGGTTTCAACCCTTTCAAAGCACGTCGACATATATGTCAACGACGCGTTCGCCACCGCCCACAGAAGCCAGGCCAGCATAGTGGGATTCCCCCTTGCACTCCCAGGCGTGGCGGGTAGGCTCATGGAAAAAGAGATACGGGTGCTTTCAAGGATAATGTCAAGGGATGAAAGACCGAAAGTCTTCGTCCTAGGAGGAGCCAAGATAAAAGACACGATAAAAGTAATCAAGCACCTAGTAGACGCGAAGGTAGCCGACGAGATATTAACAACCGGGCTCGTCGGCCTCCTCCTACTACTGGTAGCTGGAGTCCGAATCGGCGACGCAGAGAAGATAGTTAAGAAGAAGGTCGATGAAGCGACCGTAGAGACTGCCAGGAAGCTAGTGGCTAGGGGAGCCCCGATAAGGACACCACTCGACTTCTATTCCGAAATAGATGGAGGCATCGAACTGGTTGACGCAAATAACATAGTTGGCGCGCCTAAGGACGTCGGCCCTTCTACAATAGAATACTATTCCTGGAAGATGAGGAATGCCAAGATAATAGTTATGAGGGGCCCTGCGGGCGTGATAGAAGACCCACGCTTCCGGCGTGGTACAAGGGAACTCGTAGAGAACGCGTTAAAGTCGAAGGCTTACGTGGTATTCGGCGGGGGGCACTTCAACTCGATACTAAACGAGATACCAGGGGAACTAAAGAAACGAGTCGGCCATATAAGTACTGGGGGCGGCGCCCTCCTATACTTCCTATCAGGGCGAAAGCTGCCAGGATTAGAATCTTTAGCCATATCCTATGAGAGGTACATAGCGGGTGCTAGGGGATGAGTGTAAAGGTAGGGATCAACGGGTATGGCACCATAGGGAAGAGAATAGCAACAGCAGTCCTCAAGACCCCGGGTCTCGAACTAGTAGGTGTAGTCAAGAGGACGCCCGACTACTCAGCTTTCCAAGCCACCAGCCTAGGCATAGAGGTCTACGCGCCCGACGAGCCGGCCGCTGGCAAGTTCAAGGAGTCGGGCCTAGAGGTGGCGGGAACCCTAACGGAGTTGCTCGACAAGGTCGATTTAATCGTGGACGCCACGCCGGGCGGTGTAGGAGCCAAGTATAAACCCGTCTATGAGAAGGCAAACGTAAAGGCCATATATCAAGGCGGCGAGAAGAGCGATGTAGCCGAGATATCCTTTAGCAGCCTGTGCAACTATGAGGACGCGCTGGGTAAGGCTAGCGTGCGCGTGGTTTCATGTAACACGACCGGGCTACTCAGAACGATTTGTACCCTCAACAATGCCTTCGGCGTGGAAAAAGTGAGAGCCACTATAGTTAGGAGGGCCGCTGACCCTAAGGAGATAAAGAGGGGTCCCGTCAACAGCATAGTCTTGAACCCGCCGAAACTGCCTAGCCACCATGCGCTAGACGTGAAGAGCGTCCTGCCATGGCTTGACATATGGACCTCGGCCCTAGTAGTCCCCACGACCCTCATGCATGTCCACAGCCTCTTGATAACTCTCAAGGGAGAGGCTTCGAGAGAAGAGGTCCTTGCAGCATTGAGGGATGCTCCTAGGATTATGCTCGTCTCGTCCGAGAAATCCGGGATAAAGTCCACAGCCCAACTCGTTGAGGCTGCCCGCGAGGTACGCCACCGCTATGACATCCCCGAGCTCGTGATCTTCGAGGATTCCGTGCATATAGAGGGGAAGGAGCTAGTGTTATTCCAGGCGGTACACCAGGAATCAATAGTTGTGCCCGAGAATATAGATGCCATCAAGGCTATGAGCGGCCTTGAAACCGATAGGAATAGGGCTATAAAGAGTACGGACGAGGTGCTGGGTCTAACCAAGAGTCTATGGTGATGGAGAGGGATCCCACGGCTCTCACACTTATCTTGATATGCGCTATGTTCTTTTATTTCCCCTTAACCACTTAAGCGATGGTGGATTCTCGTGGATGGATATAGGAGATTTACCTCCAAGAGAGCGTCATTGTTCAAGGCATCAGAGATAAGAGAGTTACTGAAGCTCACCGAGGGGAAGAACGTTATCAGCTTAGCAGGCGGTTTACCAGATCCATCCGTCTTTGATGCGAGGTTGGCCGACCTAACTAGGGAGCTATTGGTCAAGGAGAGGGAGAGGGTACTCCAGTATTCACCCACCTCTGGTGTGACAGCTTTCAGAGAGGTGCTCAAGGACTTCGCCAGGGAAAAGCGGGTTAAGGTTGCTGACGACGACGAGGTGGTAGTGACTACGGGGAGCCAGGAGGCACTGTTTCTGCTAGCGAGGATACTCGTAGATCCAGGCGATATAGTTATAGTCGAAGAGCCCACGTACCTAGCCGCGGTCAATGTATTCAAAGAGCACGGAGCTGTATTCGAAGCAGTACCGCTGGATAGCGAGGGCATGCAGACTGATATACTGGAGGAGAAGCTCAAGACCCTAAAGAAAGAGGGCAAGAAGCCCAAGCTAGTCTATCTAGTACCTACATCTCAAAACCCAAGCGGGTCTACTATGAGCCAGGAGAGGAGAAAGCACGTAGTCGAGCTGGCAGAGGAGTACGACCTCCTAGTCATCGAAGATGATCCCTATAGCTTCTTCACTTTCGAGCCAATAAACGTAGACTATCTGAAAACACTGGACAACAGTGGAAGGGTAATCTATATCTCGTCGTTTAGCAAGATACTAGCACCCGGTCTCAGGATAGGCTGGATACTGGGGCCAAGGGATCTTATGGCGTATGTAGAGCTGGCTAAGCAGGGGGTGGATCTCCATTCCTCGACTCTCTCCCAGTATATAATAATGGAGGCTATAAAGAGGGGCATCGTAGACGACACCATAGAGAGGGCTAGATCAATCTACAAGGCCAAGAGAGATGCCATGATGGATGCGCTAGACGAATACATGACGGGTTTAGCGGAGTGGACGAGGCCCGTCGGCGGCTTCTTCACGATGGTATACGTGAAGGGAGAGATAGATATGAAGAGCCTGATGGTCGAGGCTGTGGAGAAGTATAGGGTCGCCTATGTCCCGGGGGAGAGCTTCTTCCCAGTAAGTAAGAAGAAGAACACGATGCGCCTCAACTACAGCTTCCCATCAATAGAGGAGATCAAGGAAGGCGTAAAGAGGGTGGCCTCTCTAGTAAAGGATAAGCTCGGGTAGATGAGCTAACCCCGCTTTTTACCTTCCAGGCAAACTATCAGCCGGGATAGGCTTTGGAAGACAGGTGCCAAGGCGTATCGCTAATCGGCCCAAAGACTAGAAGGAGGATCATAGAACAGCTATCGCTAAGCCTAAGCTACAGACAATTGGCCAGTAGCCTGGGCGTGACGCCTTCCGCGATACACAAGTACCTCACGGGGAGGTCAACCCCCCGCGATGAAATCATGTGTAGGGCGATCGATCTAGCTGGAGACCTCGGTTTAGCCGAGATCGGGGAAATCATTATGGAAGACTTGGCAAAAGAGCTGGAAGCACTGCTCGAAAAACTCGTCAAAAGCGACCTAGTAGCTCCAAGCCATGTAATAGGGTTGTCGGATGTGGTTGGTAGAGTGAAGCTAGCTATGGTCGCGGGAATGAGGGCCAGGCCTGCCTGGCTTAGGGGGTCCCGGTGAGTCTCAGAATCCTCCAATAGTCGCCGGCTTCGACGAGCCATGTCGCGAGTAGCCTGGCTATGAAGAGCCTGGCCTCGTCCCTGTTCAGATTATAGCCTAGTCTAGCCATGGCTTCCAGGGCTATGTCTGGGTCTATCCTATCAGCAAGCTTCTCTGTTAGAATATCTATTAGGTCGAGTGCAGCGACCTTGGCCTTCCCAGACAAGACGTCTTCCAGCAGCTTGTAGTCGTTGTTGCTTAACATGGCTTTCTCTACAAGGTCCTCCCTCTTCCTACTCCTAGCTATCTTCCAGTACTCGAAGAGGGGTCTATAGTCGCCGGCTAGCCGCCCCGAGGCGAAGGGAGGCAGCTTCTCTCTTCCCTGGCTAGTCAACCGGTGATGGCACCAAGTAGCCAATAATTAAGTCGTGTAGGGGTAATATAGTGGTGAGGATATTGAGGTGGCGCTGAATTGGATATCTTCGTGCTTGACACCACCAGCGTCACTGAAGCAAGGCTAAGGCAAGCCCTAGGGAGAAACAATCTAGAAGAGGTAGTCATAGAGATAGCGTCACTCATAAGGGAAGCCCGGTTATTGCTTAAGGCTAGATTCTACATGACTCCATCAACGTGGAGTGAGCTGAGGAGGATACTCATTGGGAACTCGGTCAGCTTAAACGCCATCCAGGAACTCGCGGCGTGGATAACCGTCAAAGCCCCGGACAAACTTTCACTGCACATACCAGCCAGCGTCTTCTCAGAGTACGTAGCCGACATAAGGAGGCGGCTCTATAAGGGGCTGAGGGTCGCTGAGACGGCTGTCAGGAAAGCCGCTAGAGAATGCCCAGAGCCCGAAAGCGGGTGCATCGGCAACGCAATCAGGGACCTGAGAGACAGGTACAGAGAGGCCACCCGTAAAGGCCTAGTAGACAGCGTGGAGGACCTGGACACTATCTTGTTGGCGATGGAGCTTAAGGGCATAATAGTCACTAGCGACGCTGGCATAAAAAGACTGGGAGAGCAGCTCGGCATAATCGTGGTAGACCCGGCAGACTTTGTAAACATGCTGAGAAGGATGCTCTCCTCGGTGAAATCAAAGCCCTCCTCCAGAGAGAAACCCGGGTGAAGTAGCCTACTTATCTGTGCATGTAAAAGTCAAGTAGCTGTAGGATTCTATTATAGTCCCCACGTCAACTAAACGCTCCACCATTACTTTACAAGCCGAGTATACCGTTACGATTACGAGAGAACCTCAAGGCGACCGATAAACGCCACTACAGGCCATCTACTAGGGTGATAGACGCCCGGGTATAACCAGCGATGATCTCGACGGGAAACGGTTATTATCGCCTAACTCATAACCCCTCATTTAATCCTGGGAGCCGCCGTAGCTCAGCGGTAGAGCGCCGGCCTCGTAACGGTCAGCAAGGCTCCGAGTCGCGGGATAGCCGGTGGTCGCGGGTTCGAATCCCGCCGGCGGCTCCAACAAGCCCCTTTCATTATACCCAGATTATAATATGGCGTATTTCCCTCGTATTGGGAACGGTGATCTTAATGGTACGCATCTACACGAGAACAGGTGACGACGGCACAACATTCTGCGCGGCACTAGGTACGAGGGTCGCCAAGACTCATCCCCTAATAGAATTCATGGGTGCGATCGATGAAGCCAACTCCCTGCTAGGATATGCTAGGATCGCGTGTAGCGATACCGTTGGAGATGCGCTTAGAAGGTTCCAGAGGCTGCTTTTCAGGATTGGCTTCTCTCTATCAGGGTATAATAGGATAACCGAGGAGGATGTAAAGGCCCTTGAAAAGATAACCGACGACTATATGAAAAACGTCGACTTAAAGGGCTTCATACTACCCGGCGGCTCTGAGTGCAGCGCGCGTATACATGTAGCTAGGACTGTTGTTAGGAGGGCGGAGAGACGGCTGGTGGCCGTTATCGAGTCGGGAGTCGAGGTCAAAGCTGGTAAGGATTCTATGATGATGGCGTTGAAGGCCTTAAACAGGCTCAGCGACGCCCTCTTCGCTATGGCCACGGCGCTCCAGGCCGAGGAGGGCGAGCTCGAATACCTGTAGCTATTTAGAGGGGGCCTCTCGGGGTCGGTTCCTCCCCATACACAGGGGTTTTGTCGGGCGATGGCGTATTCTTCATCGGCCCTCCAAGAAGCCTTCATAATAGAACAAGTAACCCTATAAAGAATAATAGCATACACGATAGCATGGGGATGGGTTTTGGCTGAGACGCTAGAGGCTTCGATAGAGGATGTGGTTGCTACCCTGAGATACCCGGATTCGAAGAGTTTTAGGGAGTTTGTAGAGGCCCTCTCAAAGATCCTAGACGAGGCCCGGTTCGAGATAGGTAGGGATGGAGTCAGGGTAGCTGGCATGGACCCGGCTAAGATAGCCTATATAGAGATATGGATGCCCCAGGACTCGTTCCTTGAATACAGCATTGACGAGACTCGGGAATCCGTCTACATGGGCGTGAGGCTGGAGTCCCTTGTAAACGCGCTAAAGAAGGGGAAGAAGGGTGAATCGGTGCTCTTCAAGGTATCAGACGACAAGATATTCATCCAGGTAGAGAGCGCCGTCGTCAAAAGGTTCCTCCTACCCAACATCGAGGTATTCATCGACGTACCAGAGAATCTAACCCTTGAACACGACGTTGAAGCTAGCGTAATAGCCGAGGCTGTCAAGAGGGCTATAAAGGATGTGGAGGTCGTGGGCAAGGATGTAGAGTTCGAGGCCGAGGAGGGGAAACTTGTTATACGCGCCAAGGCCGAGACGAGAGCACGCGTGGAGGCGGTGCTTCAAGAGGGAGTGTCGAGCGCATTACTCTTTCTTGAGGTAAGGAAGCCGTCTGTAAGCGTCTACGAGGTATCTTACCTCAAGAACGTGCTAAACCTGACTAAGATAGCCGAGGCCGTCGACATCAAGTTCTCAAGCGAGAGGCCCTTGGAGATGGTGTTCAAGAGCCCCGACGGCAGCAGGGTCCGCTACCTGCTTGCACCATCAATCGCTTAAACCAGCAGCCTCCCTAAGCCTCTCCAATACGAACTCCTTGGGTAACAGCGATAAGAGCGGCGCGGCCCTGGGCCCCCTATCCTCTCCGACGAATACCCTATAGAATTCCCTATAGAACTCCCGCCTCTCGCGCCCCGATAACCCGGTGGTCGCCTCGATCATAGCCTCCTTTATCTTATCCTCACGCCACTCCTCCAGGGTTTCAAGCCTGTCGGCGAGCCTAGAGAATATAGCCTTGTACTTTAGGGATGCTGCCACGGCTTCGTCCAGCTTGTCTAGTATCTTGACCCGGAGGCTACTAGGCGCGTATAGTTCGACCCACCTCCTAGCCTTCTCCAACAAGCCCTTAATCCACTCTATACTATACTCGTCGGCGTCCATTGGCAGGTGACCGGTCCTTCTAAGCCTGGCTAGAGCCTCGTCGACCTTCTCCCGGGGTACTAGCTGGGCTAGGATGGCTGCATGGGTATAGGGCACCTGGGCTGGTAGCCTATCGGGTATCTTCCCGGGATGGCTTAACTCGTATGTCCTCTTCAGGTAAGCGTCGTCCTCGCCGTCCTCCACGCCGAAGTATATTCTCTCGGCTCGATAGTATTGCTCATAGTACTGTGGTATCTGGCCGGGATCCACTACGATCTTCCTCCTCGGAGGCACTAGGAAGTATAGGAACCGGAGTATCTGGGGGTGGGCGACCTCAAGCCATTCCCTAGGCGTGATGCCGGTGAAGCCGCTACTAGACATGTCGGTCTCCTTACCGCCAACACGCAGACCCACCCACTCGTACCACTCGCCCAGTGGGGGCTCGTAATCGAATACTACCCGGGATATCTCGACACAGCTATCCCTGCTACCGCCTGGGGTCGCATGGTCCTTACCGTAGGGCTCGAAATCCACTGAGAGGACCTTCCACACGCCCGCCCACTCAATCCTCCAGTTAAGCTTCGATTCGCTGACATCGGCTACGCCCTTATAGCCGCAGTACTTGCAGACGTACTCTACCCTCCCGTCATCGCGGACGCTTAAGGCCTTGGTAGAATCGATCCTGCCACAGGAGCCACACCTGGGTTCCACGGGGATCCAGTCTTCGGGGTAAGGCTTCCTGCCCCGGTACTTGTTGATTACGTCTCTCACAAGCTCCCTCTTGGGTAGAACTTCCTCAAGTATCAGCTTCCTGAAGGGACCCCTGTACAGGTCTCCAGTGGTTACGATCTCTATCCTGCCATCAGTGAATTCGCCTATATAGGGGCCGAAGTCGCTCCAGAAGTGGTCGATCCAGTTCCTGTGGCATCCCTTAGGGTCTGGCACGTCTTCAAGGGGCCAGCCCACATACCTCCTGGCCTCCTCTGGATCCGGGAACTGCCTCCTTTGACCCTCCTTCCCCTTCCACGGATCCACGGTATAGAGAGTTAGGAGTTGTCTAACCCTGTAGCCTCTCTTCTCTAGCTCCCTCCTTAGGGCTTCACCTAACAGGATCTCGCCGCGGAGCCTCCCGATGTGCTGGAGCCCGGATACGCTCAACCCCCCGTTTATGGTTATGATGCCCTTCCTAGCGTAGCGTTCCTTGAGGGCTTCCTCGATCCTCTCAACCAGCTCGTCGAACCAGTGCCTCTCCTCCAAGCCCAGTACCCCACCGTCACGATGTGGACTGCTATCCTATAATTTTACCCTAGGCTGGATCCCTTGCATTAAAGTGGCTGGGCAGGATTGAACCGTATCAAAGAGTGCTTAAGGCTGGTGAGGATAGCCAATAGCCTCATGGTGGGCTTAGCGGTACTCGTGGGCCTAGCGATTGTAACTAGAGGCGACTTGCTGGGACTAGGCGTTAAGGCACTGGCTCTAGCCTACATAACAGGTTGCTGCGTCTCCGCTAGCTCCATGGTCCTCAACGATATAGTAGATGTGGAGATCGACCGTGTAAACCAGCCCAATAGGCCCCTGGTGGCCGGCACCATAAGCGCGAGGACCGCGTGGCTATGCTATCTAGCGACGAGCACCGCAGGCATAACGGCCTCACTATTGCTGGGCCCGTGGCCCCTGGTGGTGGCGGTATTGGGGTGGCTTGTCGGCAGCGTATACGACGTCTGGGGTAAGAGGAGCGGATTTCCAGGCAACCTGATGGTCGCCTTCTCCACGTCTCTTCCCTTCCCATACGCCATGGCGGTCGCTGGCGTTTGGACACCGACTATAACAGTGTTCTGGGTCATGGTGTTCCTAACAGTACTCGGGAGGGAGATAGCAAAGGACATAGCCGATGTAGAGGGTGATAGGAGGGCCGGAGCGCGCACCCTCCCGATAATACTCGGAGAGGGTCCCTCTTCGATCATAGCAGGAGCACTTTACCTGGCGGCGGTACTGCTAAGCCCTCTCCCGGTATACTGGCATGCAGTCCACCCCCTCGCCTACACCATCTTCGTGGCGGTTGTAGACGCGATACTAATCTATGAAGCGCTACGGCTAGCCAGGAACCACTCCAGGGAAATGATATACGTCCACAAGAGAAACATACTCCTAGCGATGCTACTGGGGCTACTAGGTTTCATGGCGGGCTCGATCGCGGGGTAACGGGGCTTGGAGCTGATAGCAGAGCTAGACCCGCCCAGAGATAAGAGGCTACTGCTGGAGCTAGCCACAGCTATATCAAGATACTACGATTGGATCGACATACCCGACGCCCCCCTAGGCAAGCCCAACTATAATTCACCCGTAGTAGCGGCATACCTGAGGGCCAGGGGCTTCAGGGTCATAGCCCATCTTAGAGTCACAGATGTGAACACGATTGCAATCAAGACCATAACCAAGACCATAGGATCCCTCGGAGTAGAGAGGATAGTCTACCTCCGCGGCGATCCCCCACAGCAGGGAAGCACAGTGGGGGATATGAGTCCGGAAGAAGCGGTCTACTACGCTAGAACAAGGCCGGAAGCCCCCGAGCCCGGGCTCCTATTAAGCCTCAGGAAGCCCTGGGCAGAGATAGCCAAACGCTTGGAGGTGCCGGCGGGTTTCTACTTAGCCCTAAACTACGACTGGAGGAGCCGGTCTAACACTGGCCTCCTCTCCATGACTGTTGATAAAGCCCACGAGGCGGGCAAGAAAGTATACCTCTACCTGGTGGCAGGGAAAGGCGGTTGCAGCGAAGTACCTCGCCTCGTCAGCGGGCTGGAGGACTTAATGGATGGAGTCATAGTGTCATCACCAATGGATAGGGAGTGTCTTGTCGAGCTGGGAAGGACTCTGAGGGAGGCCCTGGCTTGAAGATAGCAGTGGTAGGCGGGGGATTCGCGGGGCTACTATTCGCGTATAAGCTGGCTGCCAAAGGCTACGACGTAGACCTCTACGAAGAGCATTCAAGGGTCGGGTTCCCAAAGCACTGTACAGGCCTCGTATCCAGCCGGACAGTCGAGCTGATAGGGGAACCCGCGCAGAGGAATATAATATCCAGGTACAAGGGTGTCATTCTAGAAACCGGCTCCTCCAAGTGTGTAATAGAGACCATTGACGACGTGATAAAACTCGACAGGGTAGAGCTGGAAGAGGATTTAAGGAGGGAGGCAGAGGCCGGCGGAGCTAAGATCTACATGAAAACCAGAGTAGAATCGGTCAAACCCGACGGCAGCCTCTCTCTAGGAGGCCAGACCAGGACATACGACCTGGTGTTCCTAGCCGAGGGCATACACGGCAGGCTCCGGCATTCCCTCGGCCTAGAGTGGAGGCCCCTAACTACATACGGCTACAACATAGAGGTAGAAGCGCCTAATACAAGCGACAACAGCGAGTATATAGTGATCGAGTTCAGGAGAGGCCTCGCCGGGTTCGCTTGGAGGGTCCCTCTCCCCCGAGGGACCCTCTACGGAGCCCTATCACGGAACCCCAGGCAATCCAAGAGGATCCTTGAAGAGGCGATGCTAGGCGGTTCCCCAGCCGATGTTTACGGCGGAGTCGTAGTCCATGGGCCTCCCCTAGAGAGGCCTAGACTGGGGAGGGTGGTTATTGTCGGCGATGCAGCGGGCCTCAACAAGCCCCTCACGGGCGGAGGCCTCTACCCGAATAGCCTCCTGGCGGACTTGATAGCCTCCCGCGACCTGGCTTCCGGGGACTATCATTTGATCGATGAGGCTACTTCAGAAGTTGTAGGCTTGTTGTCGAGGCAGTTCAGGATAGCGAGGGCTTATTACTCGTCGCCGGATAGGGGATATCGAGTCCTCGACGTGATCTTGCGGGGAGGCTTCTGCGAGTCCCTTAGTGGGAGGCTAACATACGACGGCCATGAGGCTCTCGTGAGCACGCTTCTATCGAGCCCGTCTAGGTTGTTCAAGCTTTTATTCAGGGTGTTATCGGAGGGGGTTTCAGGGGATGCGGGCGCGCTCCTAGCGTATTATTTGGGTTTAAAGAAGGCTAGGATGTGACCCTCTTTACTCTCACACCTTCCGGCTATGTCTTACTCTATGATTGTTATGTTCTCCTCGGGGAATCCGAGTTCCACCAGGATCTTCTTTGCGCGGTGCCTGTGGTCTCCCTGGAGCTCTATCCTACCGTTCTTTGCTGTACCTCCAGTCGCTAGCTTGCTCTTTAGGGTGCTTGCAAGTTTCCTCAAGTCGAATTCCTTCTCGTTAATCCCCTCGATTATGGTTACTTCTCTTCCGAACCGTCTTCTCTCGACCCTGATCTTTATGATCTGCTCCTCTGCAGAAAGCTGCTCGCATATCTCGGGCGGAAGGCCTCCGCACATCGAAAAGTCCGACATGGCCTTTGCTACCCACCTTTCCCTTCGCAATCCCATCTAATAGTTGCCTAAGGGATATAAGCCTTCGCCCGGCCCAGGTTTAAGCCCTGGACGTGACGCAGACGGGTGTGTACTGCGGTGAGTGGCTACGACTATGAATGGGGGGAGGAGGAAAGCCTCCCCTATGGTATAAGGGATAGGCCGGTATACTACATGTGTATTCGATGCGGCACCGTCATGAGTAGGGAGGAGCTCACGCAGTTCTCAGAGATGATGTGCAAGAACTGTGGCGGCAGGATATTCGTTAAACTGAGGCCCCCGCCGGAGACGCTTAAGAGGAGGAGGATCTACGCCGTCTAGTAGAGGATCCTAGGTATACTCTCTCCCCTCCTAACGAGGTTGTTAATGATAATCGTCTCTGCCAGTAGCCTACTGGCTAGGATACTGGTCGCCCCGCTAGGGTCGTAGGGTGGCGCGACCTCGACTAGATCGATTCCTGCTAGCCGATTATCGCTCGCCAACTCGTATAGTATAGTTGCTGCCTCCACCGGGTTGATTCCAAGTGCCTCGGGGTTGGCGACCCCGGGGGCGTAGGCTGGATCGAAGACATCCATGTCTATGGAGACGTATATGCTATCGCATGATGAGAGGGTCCCTCTGAGCTCGGCCGCGACGTTGGCTGGGCCGATTCTCTTCACGCTCAGGCTAGTCGCATAGTATATGCCCTTTCTACCTCTCGCGTAGTCTAGCTCTTCCCTCTCCCACGCTCTAACTCCGACATAGTAGAGTAGCTCCGCCATAGACCTGTCATAGATCCTCCTCATGACTGTCGCATGGCTTGTGCTGGCCCCGAGATACTCTCTGCGCAGGTCGAAGTGGGCGTCGAAGACAACTATACATGGACGCCTACCAGTCGAATCCACGAGCCCCTTTACCACGCCGTAGGTTATGGTGTGTTCCCCGCCTATGACAACGGGAATCTTACCCTCTGAGGAAACCTCCTGTATGAGGCTTGAGAGTCTGTCTAGCGTTGTATGGGGGTCTCCGTGCACCACGGCTAGGTCGCCCATATCCTCTATTGGAACATCGTATAGGTACGCTCCTTCGACCAGCATGCTATTCCACTCTATGTTATATGAGGCCCTCCTCACCTCACAGGGAGCGAACCGCTGTCCTGTACGGTAGGAGGACGTGGAGTCGAGAGGGACCCCCAGAATGGAGTAGAGTGGGTTCTCCGCCTCCCTGTGAGGTCCAAAATAGCATTCTCCCCTCCCTGTATAGAGGGCTCTGTAAGTCAAGTACTACACACCTCCAGGTGGCATACATGCTGTCCGATTATCGTATAAATTGGGAGTATCAGTGTAGAGATGGGGGATTGCGGCTGGGGGTATGACTGTTGGGAGAGGACTTGTACTCTAAGGTTGTCGAGCTCGCTAGGAGGAGGGGGTTCTTCTGGCCCTCCTACGAGATATATGGCGGCGTCGCCGGCTTCTACGACTTCGGCCCTTACGGTGTCCTATTGAAGAGGAAGATAATTGAGAAGTGGCGTAGATTCATAGTAAAGAATCATAGCAACTATGTCGTGGAGATAGAGAGCCCCATAATAGGGCCTTCAAGGGTCTACGAAGCCAGCGGCCACGTGGAGAACTTCACGGACCCCATAGTCACATGCCTTAAGTGCGGGAGGAAGTTCAGGGCCGATCATCTCATAGAGGAGAAGCTTGGTATCGACGCTGAAGGGCTGAGTCCGGGCGAGATGACAGACCTCATAAGAAAGCACGGGATACGGTGCCCCGTGTGCGGTGGAGAGCTGGGCGAGGTCAAACTCTTCAACCTCCTCTTCCCCACCCAGATAGGCCCCTACGAGGGCAATAGGGGCTACATCAGGCCGGAGCTCGCCCAGGGCATGTTCGTGGCGTTCAAGCGGGTCCTAGACGTGATGAGGGGCAGGCTGCCGCTGGGCATAGCCCAGATAGGGCGTGTGGGTAGGAACGAGATAAGCCCCCGGCAGGCGATGATGAGGCTGAGAGAGTTTACTATAATGGAGATGGAGTATTTCATCGACCCCGAAGATGAGGACGGAAGCTGTCCCTTCTATGATAGGGTGAGGGACGAGGTCCTAAGGATAAGGACCTACGAGGCCAAGACTAGGGGCGAGGGCCCCCGTGAGTACAGGGTCGACGAGGCCGTAAGGGATGGTGTGATAATCCATAAGTGCCTGGCCTACTGGATGGTCGTCGGCAAGAGGTTCATGAATAGCCTGGGGGTGCCCGACGAGGCAATGTTCTTCGACGAGAAGGGCCCCCACGAGAGGGCACACTACTCCTCTCAGACATTCGATCAGATGGTCAAGGTCTCCCGGTGGGGCTGGGTCGAGGTAGCGGGCCACAGCTACAGGGGGAGCTACGACCTCTCACGCCATATGGAGTATAGCGGCGCCGACTTGACCGTGTTCAAGCCCTATGAGAAGCCCCGTGAGGTTAAGGTGAAGAAGGCCTTCATCGACAAGGCCTATATCGGGAGGACCTTCAAGTCGGAGGCCAAGAAGATCCTAGAAGAGGCCAGCAGGATACCCATGGAGAGGCTGGTTGAGGCGGCTGAGAAGGGAGAGCCGGTCGAGATAGCAGGCTATAGGATCCCGCCGGAGGCTATCAAGGTGGTGGAGAGGACCGAGAAGGTATCTGGGAGGAAGATAATACCACACGTCGTAGAGCCCTCCTTTGGAACCGATAGGATAGTGTATGTAGCGTTTGAATACGCGTATCGGGAGAAGGCTGGAAGGACCGTGCTCAGCTTCCCCAGAGACATAGCTCCTATAGAGGCCGGGGTACTCCCTCTAGTCGAGAAGGAGGAGGCTTTAAGGGAGAGGGCCCTGGGCCTGTACCGTTTGCTGGTGGAGAACGGGTTCCACGTGGTATACGATGATAGTGGGAGTATCGGGAGGAGGTATGCGAGGCTCGACGAGATAGGCGTGCCCGCGGTCTTCACAGTAGACTACCAGACGCTGGAGGACGACACCGTGACCCTTCGAGACAGGGATACTTGGAAGCAGGTGAGGGTCCCTCTGAAGGACGCGCCTGTTATCCTGAGAAAGTTCTTATACGGGGGAGTAGACATCGTGGAATTGGGTACCCCCGTCGAGGGCACGGGACAGGATACAGAAGCAGGTTAATGGTGTGACCGGGCCCAAAGGGTGAAGTGCATGAGGATAGAGGAGGAAGGCGTGGAGCACTCCGAGGGCGAGGCCACGGAGGAGGTAAGGCCAGACAGGCCTAGGGGCTCTATAAGGGATATACTAGCCGTGATACCCCCTGCATCCAGCCTTAAGGCTAGTCAGAAGCAGGTGCGGGAGAAGAGGATTAGGTTGAAGTACGACGACTCCCTAGCACCAGAGAAGGCTAAGATAAACCCGCGTATAGCTAACCAGCTAGGCATAACGGATAAGCTTGAGATAGTCGTTGCCGGTAGACATAGGTTCGCTTTCCTGGCGATACTAGACGAGGAAGTTGACGAGGGCCACGTACACGTGAACCCTGACCTGATGGAGGAACACGGTATAGCCGATGAGAGCATAGCGACTGTGAGGGCATATAAGGGGACCGAGAAACTAGGGGTAAAACTCAACGTATAACACCCCTAGAACTCATTCCTATCTTCTCCCGGGTGCACGGTGTATTGACTTCAAGAACCGAGATCATGGCCCAGCTACTCTCTATGAAGCTCGAAGAGCACCTTAAAGCGATGGAGACAATAGAGGGTATAGCCCGCGAGCTAGCGTCCACGGATATGAGTAGTAGGAGTCCAGAGGAGCTCAGGGATGCTGTCTCAAGGCTTAGATCCCTGAGATCGGCTCTGCTAAAGGACGCGCTCCGGGTGGTCGATGCAATTGAGAGCGGCGATATAACGCCGGGCGGCGATGGCGTGGAGGAGCTCTATGCCCTGGCAGGCTATTATGTAGAGGCTGCTTACCACTCGGAGAAGCGTTTGCTCTCCATGCTGGGCGGCTACGTGGACGACTCCGATCGAAAGTCCATGGAACTCTTGAGGAGCGTCTTCTCAAGAATACTGTCAAGCCTTGAATAGCCGGATCCTGTTGAATGCTTTAATAAGTGGGTTCGCCCACAACTTCATACGTGAACGGCGAGCACGGTGCACTAAGTATGTATGCAGGCTCTGGTAACATCAGCAGGGAGGTAGTGATAGAGCACTTAGTAAATATAGCGAGGGAGCTCGAATCCATAATAGTCTCGATAAACGGTATATTCCGGGATAAGAGTCTTCCAACAGCGGAAGTCATAGACAAGATATTCAGGCAAGACCTAGTGATGGCCAAGGAGAGGATAGAGAAGAATATAGCCCAGCTCCTCCTCTACATAGCTTCCGGGAGGATAGAGCTCGTCGACTCCAAGGAACTAATCCTCAGGATAACCGAGGGCTATAGGGATACAATCACCAAGCTAGAGTCGTTCGTCCACAGGCTGAAGCTCGCTAGGAGGGCCGAGGCAGAGGTCGACTCGAAGATCGTCGAGCGGATGGCTAACATGCTTGGCCTCGTCGCGGAGGCCAGCGGCCACATAACCACGCTCGCCAGGCTCGCTGGAAGGGCCTACGGCAACAATGAGATAGCTAGGAGGATGGAGCAGAGGAACGATAAGGTGCAGGAGATAGAGAGGCTTGTCGACGAGGTATACAGGGAGTTGCTCGACCTCCTAATTGATACGACCAGTGACTTCAAGACCTACATACTAGTCCGCGACGCCGTAAACACGCTGGAAGACACTATGGATCTACTCGCCAAGCTATCATTGAACTACTTCATACTCGGCGTCGGCATGGCTTCAAGCGCCACCGCCTCCGGCGTGACGGAGTATGCAGGGTTTGAAATGTAAGGCTAGGGCAAGGCTATATGGCTTCTCAGTGGTAGTTGAATCTATAGAGGACTCGCGCTGCCTCTACGGAATGGGATTCTACGGCCACCCGCTGGGGGTAGAGAAGCCCAAGTCCGCCGACTTCAACTCGCCCGTAAGGCTCTCTCCCCTAGAAACCCTCTACTTGATGGAGAAGGGAGTACTAGAGGTCTATGATCCCAGCGATAGGAGGCTGAGCCCCGAAGAAGTCTCTAAGATCCTCTCAGTCCAGTATAAAGACCTGGACCTGGAGTATCCAGTCTACAAGAGGCTACGCGATTCAGGGCTCATAGTGAGGAGCGGGTTAAAGTTCGGAGCAGACTTCACGGTTTACAGGCTTGGACCCGGCCTAGAACACGCGCCCTACATAGTCCACGTAACTAGTTACAGCGGAGAGCTAGAGCCCACGGACATAGTCAGGGCGGGGAGGCTGAGCCACAGCGTTAGGAAGGCATTCATACTAGCGTCGGTCGAGCCCAGTGGGTCCGCTAGTTACCTAATCTTTAAATGGCTTGTACCGTGACTATTAAGAAGGAGGCGAACTCGTCGAGACGCGTAAATGAGGTTGGGGGTACGTATAGTGTCTACATACATGCCGCGGCGGCCGAGGCGGGGACCCCCCAATCAGAGGAGGGAGGAGCCAAGAAGGGACAGGAGGGAGCCGAAGCCCAGGCCTATAGGGGACAAGTGCAACCCGCTCTGCCCATTCTTCAGGTGCCAGAAGAGGGCCCTCCGCTTCACGGTAGAACAGTACAAGGGCAGGCCGATAAAGATCGCTATGTGTGCATGGATAGGGGACAAGTGCATAGGACCCGCCTGTAGATTCGCCTACTGCGAGAAGAGGGCCATGCTACCCGACGGGAGGTGTGCCCTAGCGGTCAAGGCTCGGCGCGTGAAGGAATTCGAGGAAGAGCTAATGGAGATGGACAAGGACTTCGAATTCGAGGAGAAGTTCTAGACTCTAGGAAGGTTCTGGAGGGACCCTCCAGGACGCGGTGAAGACCCCCTAGTTCTCCGCTCCCCTCCACCTCCTATAGAGATCATTCTCCACGCCCAGCGCATCCAACACCTTCCCAGCCAGGAACCGCGTCACATCGTCGATCGTCTCCGGCCTAGTGTAGTAACCCATGCAGAGGGGTACTATTACAGCCCCAGCCCTGGCGAGCCTAGCCATGTTCTCCAACTCGATTACCCCAACAGGCGTCTCCCGGGGCGCTACGACGAGCCTCCTGCCCAGCCTCAGTATAGCTAGCGCGGCCCTCGTTACAAGGTTATTAGAATACCCGCTGGCCAGTGCCGCCACGGTCTTCATACTAGCGGGGACGATGGCCATCGCATCGGGCTGGTTACTGCTACTGGCTAGTGGCGAGTTGAACTCGTCCTCCCTGTACACTGGGCCGTAGCCTTCTAGAAGGCTCTTTAACTGGCTCTCGCTTAGGCCGTCCTCATAGCGGGCCACGTCTATGGCCCCTCGGGTTAGGATAATACCCTTTATAGTTACACCAGCGTTGTGGAGGGCTTTTGCAGCCTCGACTCCGACTCTTACCCCCGAGGCCCCGGTTAGGGCGAGCGATACCGTGTTTATTCCTCTAGGGCTCCCCGGCAACTGGTACCACCGCGGCCTAGTGCCTCCTCGACCCCCTCTATCATCTCTCTATAGGCCGCTTCACCGTAAGCTACCAGGTGGACTCTTCTGAGGCTTCTAGCGCCGTGCTCCGAGACCACCTTGGCCATCTCCCTGGCAACGTCCCTCACGCTCAACCCTCCAACCCCCGCCCCCATAGCGGGGAGGGCTATGGATTCTAGCTTCAGCCTCTCGGCTTCCCTCAACGCGGCCCTCGTGGCCTTGGCGGCGTTCTCAAGGGGTATCCTCATAGCGGGCCTCTCCATTGTGGGGGCGTGGATGACGTACTTGGCCGGGAGCCTCCCCGCCGTCGTGGCTATTGCGCTTCCCACCGGGATAGGCGCATGCCTCCTGGCTTCCTCTTCTATGATTCTCCCGCCGGTCCTCTTGATGGCCCCGGCGACTCCTCCACCCATTATGAGGAGGCTGTTGGCCGCGTTGACGATCGCGTCTACCCTGGCCCTGGTTATATCTCCCTCTTCTACGATAAGGGTTATGCCGTTAGGGAGGCTCCAGCACCTAGCCATTTCTCTCCACCGCTAGTTCTTTGAGTATCGGGATCTCGTTTAATTTGGTGGCGTCTAGCTCGTCCCAGTAGATGCCTCTGGGCTTAGGCCTCCTATCCATGGCCTGGATTAGCCTAGTTGGTGTAGCTATCAAGTCGACGGGTACATCGTGTTTATCCTGTGGTAGCCGGTCTCGGTATACTTGTAGGTCGTGGACCGTAGTCGCTATCGGCGTGTCCTCACCTACGAGCCCCAGCTCCGATAATATGCCCCATTCCAGATCCCCGTATCCATGGCCCTTTCCAAGTCTATCGCCGTGTATGCTCACAGCGACGCTCCCCTCAACTATGAAATCAACCCTGTCAACCGCGCTCGTCAGCTTATCCAGGCTCGCCAGGGGCATTCCAAGCCTGAAGGCGCCCTTGATTGTAGAAGCCCAGCCTATACTCCTGGCCGGTATCCTGGAGGGGTCGAGTAGGAGGAATCCTCTCCGGATTCTGGGCGTCGGCATTAGGAGCAACTTGCCCTGGGACAGTGCAGCGCGCCTAACAGGCCTCTGGGGAGAATCGGGGTTCACCTTGACGACCTCGGCCCTACGCCACTGCTCCAGCAATAGTATTCTAGCGGCGGCCTCCTCCGCGCCCTGGAAGTTAGGAATCCTCCCCTCGACTGGGAATGGCGGTTTCGCCGCGCCAGAATCCTGGAGCCTCCTCCAAACCTCCCTTCTTATCTCATCTTTACTCTTGAAGACTCATCACCTGGAGGCGTTTAGTCCATGGCGGCTCCAATGGTCCGTGAAATACTCATCCCATGGGGGTCATTTAACCCAGCGGTCGTCATCGCCGCCTGTCAGATAGTCTAGCTGGGGAGGGTTATAGGCGTCAAGTTAGCTACAACGGAGGGACCCCTCTATGTCTAGTCTGTTCCTCTTCCTCCAGGGCATCAAAAATGGGAGAGGGAGTGGAAAGAGGGATTGGGCTCGTCTACCCCCGCGGGGTCGTGTCTATTTCTTGAGGAACCTGGTCCTCAGGACGTACTGGAGTATGCCGCCGTGCTTGTAGTATTCCACTTCTATCGGGGTGTCGAGCCTGGCCTTCACCTTGAACTCTATCACCCTGCCGTCCTCCTTCCTAGCCCTGACGGTTAGTATCTTCCCGGGGTATAGGCCCTCGCTTATGCCCAGGATGTCGTAGACCTCGCTCCCGTCTAGGCCGAGTTTTTCAGCGTTCTCGCCTGGCATGAATTCGAGGGGCAGTATGCCCATGCCTACGAGGTTGCTCCTGTGTATCCTCTCGTAGCTCTCGGCTATCACGGCCTTGACTCCTAGGAGTGCTGGTCCCTTGGCGGCCCAGTCCCTGCTGCTACCTGTACCGTATTGTCTCCCGGCTAGTATGATTAGCGGTATGCCCATTTCCTTGTACTTCATCGCGGCGTCATAGACGTGGACTACCTCCTTGGTCGGCCAGAATATGGTCCACCCGCCTTCCCTGTCCGGGACTAGCTTGTTCCTGAAGCGTGGGTTGTCGAACGTGCACCTCATCATTACCTCGTGGTTCCCTCTCCTTGAACCGCAGGTGTTGAGCTCGTGTGGCTTGACTCCGAGGCTTAGCAGGTATTGTCCAGCCTTCGTCTCAGGCAGTATCCTGCCGGCTGGGCTTATGTGGTCTGTAGTAGTCCTGTCTGGCGCCCATACTAGTACCCTGGCCCCGGTTATGTCCTTCGGCTCGGGGGGCTCCAGGGGCATGCCCTCGAAGAAGGGCGGCTTCTTTATGTACGTGCTCTTGGGGTCCCATGGATAGGTCACTGATTCGTGGGCTGGGAGCTTATTCCAGTGCTCGTCGCCCTCCCATATGTTGGAGTACTTCCGCCTGTAGGATTCTGGGTCTAGTGCCTCCTCTACGGCCTTTCTAACCTCCTCTGCACTGGGCCATATGTCCCTTAGGTATACCGGCTCTCCGTTGGGGTCGTAGCCTATGGGCTCGTTGTAGAAGTCTATGTCTATCCTGCCTGCCAGGGCGTATGCTATCACTAGTGGCGGGCTCGCTAGGAAGTTCCCGCGTGCCAGGGGGTGTATCCTGCCGGAGAAGTTCCTGTTCCCGCTCAATACGGTGGCCGTCCATAGGTCGTTCTTCTTTATCGCCTCCTCTATAGCTGGCGGTAGGGGACCGCTGTTACCTATACAGACGGTGCATCCGAAGCCCGTCACGTGGAACCGCAGCGCTTCTAGGTATGGCATTAGCCCTAGCTTCTCCCAGTAGTCCGGTACGACCCTGCTCCCCGGTGCGTTGCTGGTCTTGACCCAGGGCTTCGTGGATAGCCCCCTCTCTACGGCTTTCTTGGCTAGTAGCCCAGCCGCTATCATTAGCCCGGGGTTGCTGGTGTTTGTACAGCTGGTTATACCAGCTAGCACCACGTGCCCGTCTTCGAGCGTGTATTTCTCCCCGTCGGTTTCCAGCTCGACTACTATCTTGCCCCTCTTCTTCTCCTTCAGGTAAGACTCCACGATCTCCCTCGTCCTCTTCTTGGCCTCGCGGAGCGGTATCCTGTCTTCCGGATGGCTTGGACCCGCTATACTGGGCTCTACATCGTTCAGGTCGATCTCGACGACCTGTGTATACTGTGGCGTCGGGTTGTCTAGACTGTACCATATCCCCAGTGTCTTGAGGTAGTTCTCGACTAGCTTGACGTGGGCGGGGTCCCTCCCTGTTAGTAGGAGGAAGTTGATGGTCGCCTCGTCGGGCGGGAAGTAGCCCATCGTAGCGCCATACTCTGGGGACATGTTCGCTATCGTCGCCCTGTCGGGGACAGACAGCTTCTTGACTCCCTCTCCAAAGTACTCCACGAACTTCCCTACCACGCCGATCTTCCTGAGCTTCTCCGTTATGTAGAGGACTAGGTCTGTGGCAGTCGCTCCCTCCGGCAGTTCTCCCTCCAGCTTGACGCCTACCACCTCTGGTAGTAGCATGTAGTAGGGCTGGCCGAGTATCGTCGCCTCGGCCTCTATCCCCCCGACTCCCCATCCCAGGACGCTGAGTCCGTTGATCATCGTTGTGTGGCTGTCCGTGCCTAGCACGCTGTCGGGGTAGGCTGTGAGCTCCCCGTTCCACTTCCCCAGCCATACCAGCTGGGCTATGTGTTCTAGGTTCACCTGGTGTATTATGCCCTTACCTGGCGGTGCCACCTTCATGTTGTTGAAGGACTTCTGGGCCCATTTCAGCAGGGTGTATCTCTCGGAGTTCCTCTCGTACTCCCTCTTTATGTTCCAGGCCAGCGAGTAGGCGGTCCCGAAGTAGTCTACCTGTACACTGTGGTCTATTATGAGGTGTACCGGTATCAGGGGGTTGAGCGATGCCGGGTCCCTCCCGAAATCCTTCACGGCGTCCCTCATAGCCGCCAAGTCGACTACTGCCGGGACTCCCGTGAAGTCTTGCATTATCACTCGGGTCGGGAAGAGTGGTATGTCCTTCTTACCAGCGTGGTCTCTCCAATTGGCCGCTGCCAGCACCTCCTCGTCGCGGACGACGTAGCCGTCGTAGTTCCTGACCAGGTTCTCCAGGACTATCCTTATAGAGTATGGTAGCGCCGCGTAGTCGCCTAGCCCTAGCTCTGTTATCTTGTCGACCCTGTATATCTTGGCCCTTCCCCGCGGGCTCTCGATATAGTCTTCAAATGCCTTCTTGTCTATCCTCACACGAGTTCACCCGGGTCTACATTGCCTATTTAGGATGGTGTTGTTCGATATCTGATATATGTGATGGTCGTAGACTCTCCGGGTGGCCCCGGGTTTATCCCTTCTGCACGTTGCTGGCTTGGCTGGAGAGGAGCTGGTAGACCCTGCCCAGCATCTCGACCCCCTCCTGGAAGATCATTTCCCCCTCCTCTGTAACGGTGTAGGTTCCATCGCTCTTCTTCTCTATGAGTCCCTCCCTCTCAAGCCTGTATATCACGGTGTAGGTGGTTACCGTGGCTGGTTTGAACCCGAACCGCTCCCTTATCCTCCTCCTCACGTCGTAGCCATAGGTCGGCTTTTCCAGGAGGACCGCTATGATGTACAGCCATAGCACCTCTACCGTGAGCTTCTTCTCCAGGCGCTTCAGCGGCTTCGCCTCCACGGCTCCTCAGCCGGTTAATTGCCTTTCCGCATGGTAAGGTTATTATATGGATCCATGCAATATTCACCAGTAGATATATTTGTGGCGATGAAACATGGCGAGGATTAGAGCGGCAATAGCAGGAGTAGGGAACTGCGCCTCCGCACTCATACAGGGAGTATACTACTACAAGCACGCCGACGAGGGCGAGGAGATACCCGGCCTCACCAGCGTGAGGCTAGGAGGCTACCACGTAGACGACATAGAATGGGTGGCCGCATTCGACGCCTCAAAAAAGAAGATAGGAAAAGACCTAGCAGAAGCGATATTCCAGCCACCAAACATAACACCCAGATTCGCCGACATACCAAAGCAACTAGGAGTCACCGTCGAGCCAGGCCCCGTGCTCGACGGGGTAGCACCCCACATGAGAGAGAGGTTCGACCCCCACGATGAAGAGGTAGGACTAGACCATGTAGTAAACGTGTTAAGAGAGAGCCAGGCCGACATACTAATCAACTTCCTCCCAGTAGGGAGCGAGCAGGCGACCAGATTCTACGCCAGGGCAGCTCTAGAAGCCGGGACAGCCTTCATAAACGGGATCCCAGTATTCATAGCCGGCGACCCCACGGGCGAGTGGCCCAGGCTCTACGAGGAGAAGCGGCTACCGCTCGTGGGAGACGACATCAAGGGCCAGCTGGGGGCCACGATACTCCACAGGACCCTGGTAAGGCTCATGCACATGAGGGGCGTGCGCGTGGAGGAGACCTACCAGTTAAACATAGGGGGCAACACAGACTTCGAGAACATGCTCATGGAGGAGAGGCTTGCGAGCAAGAGGATAAGCAAGACGAGTGCAGTAACAAGCATACTACCCTACGGCGAGAAGCTCTGGCGGGAGGGCAAGGTTAGGATAGGGCCAAGCGACTACGTCCCATTCCTGGGGAACACCAAGATAGCATACATCTACCTGAAGGGCAAGAGCTTCGCCGGCTTCCCAGTAACGCTAGAAGTCAAGCTACAGGTCGACGACAAAAGCATGTTCGCAGGCGCGATGATAGATGCGATAAGGGCGACGAAGATAGCGCTCGACAGGGGGATAGGCGGGCCCCTCATAAGCGTATCGGCACCATTCTTCAAACACCCACCAGTGCAGGCGCCGAGCGACGAGGATGCACTCAACTGGCTCCAAGAGTTCATCAAGGGAGAACGATCAAGATAAACACCCCCAGGAAGACAAGAATCAATACAGGGATGAGCGGACGACGGTCAACAGAGCCCCACATAACAGGCGATGAAGACCGTAAACCCCATGGCGACCAGACAAACCCGAAGGTAAATTGCCTGAAAACGTCTACAGTACTAGGTCTAAGGTGGTTCATCACCGAGTAGGAAAAGGTGGTGGAGTATCGGTGACACGGGATTTCTATGAAGACGCTAACCGGGCTGGGAGGGTTGGCGGTATTCATCGGTCTCTGCTCCAGGTCTCCGAGATCCTCGCGAAGCTCGGTCTCAGAGTCTTTGTTATAGGTGCTCGTAGCGCCATAGTTCATGGAGTGGACTTGGGTAGGGAGACGCGGGATTGGGACATAGCTGTGGATAAGCCGTTCACGCCGGAGCTACGAGATGCTATAACTAGGGAGCTCCGCTCCAGGGGTTTCAAGGTGCAGTGGAGGAAGTGGGGATTCTTGGTAGAGGACGATATCCACATAGACATTAACTATGCTCCACTCACGCTCGATGAAGAGTTTATAGAGAGGAGTAAGAGTGTAGTTGGAGATATTCTACTGCTGCCCTCTATAGAGGATATAGTGGTGTTAAAACTCATGTCTGGAGAGAGGAAGGATACGGACGATGTTAAGAAGATGCTCGTCCAGACGTGGCATAGGCTTGACAAGGAGTACCTCTACAAGCGGGCTCGACAGGCAGGATTAGAGAGGAAGCTGGAGAGGATATTGAGGAGGCTTAGACTGGGATGAACTCGGAAGAGGCCCAGACGGGGATGATCCGGATAGTGCCGGGCCTGGCCGTGCCCGGATACATGGGGTTCCTCCTAGAGTACTGTGAACCCGTCAAACAAACCAAGAAGGCAGTCGAAGCAGGAAACCTGCTAGCGATAGACTACCACCCCCCATACCTACAGCTACACTGTAGAGACGTGGAGAGGGTGATCGAAGAGGCTAAGAGGAGGAAGCTAAGAGTCTACAGGGGCAAGAACCACATCACAATAACAGACGGCGTATACAGGGCAAGGATATACCTAGAGCCACGTAAACCCCCATAGAACGACACCCCAGGATAAGGCGTTTGTTGCCTTAGAGGCTATCCTGGAGGCTCTTGTCCGCCTTCGTAGCCCCCTGTCCACTCTTTATCCCGTCGCTCCGCAGTTTGAGGTAATTAGTGCTCGATGGAAGCTTGAGGAGACCCACCGGGAGGGATAGAGCGGATGAGCCTTATTGTAGGCGGGTTGGGTGGGGGCGGCGACATAGGCCTAGCCCTGATCCTGGCCGCGCAACTCAAGGACGCTAAGCCGGTCTTCGCCAGCTTCTCGGGCTGCAGCCCGGACAAGTATGGCGGCTCCCGCATCGTAAGGAGCCTCTTCACCCCTGCAACCTACAACCCCAGGGATTTCGAGTGGTCCCTGAAGAAGCTCGCTCCAAAGGCCCCCGTCTACAAGATATGCCTGAGGGCTCCCCGGGAGGAGGTCATGGAGGGTGTAGAGTGGCTCATATCAACCTACAAGCCCCGCTGCACGCTCCACACCGACCTGGGAGGAGACGGGCTCCTAACCGGCTACGAGGAGAGCCTAGGTAGCTACATAGCCGATACACTGGCTAGAGCAGTCCTACACGAGGTAGCCACCAGACACAGGATACACTCCACGCTGGCCGTTGGCGCCCTCCAGCTAGAAGGCGGTAGGAGGAGGCTCTTCAGCCTCGAAGAACAGGTAGCCGCCATCGCCTACTACGAGGGCCTAGGCCACCTGCTTGGAGTAATAGACCCGCCCCGAGACACGGTGCACGTGGCTAAGCTCCTGCTATATCCGGGCAAGGAGATGGTATCAGTAATGCTACCCCTATACATAGCATCGCTGGAGGGGAGGACCGCTATAAGGATAACGAAGGGCTACAGCACAGGCTACCACAAACTAGACTGGTGGACCCCCTACGTGTTCCTACTAGACGCCAAGGGAACCTGCGAAGCCAGTCCACTATGCAGGAGCGCCCTGGAAAACTGGATAGACGGCATAGCAAACTGGCAACGCCCCAACCCGTCACGGGAATACGCGAGGATACTGAAACGAGTCAAAAGAGACCCAGAGGGATGGCTGAAAAAGATAATTAAGAAATACACGAGCAGCCAAAGCCAAGAAGGGATAAGCCTCGCAGCGATAATAAACTGCTAGCATACCAAGAGAATCCAACAACGAATGCACCACCTCTTAGTCTTGCTTATTTTGAACGAATACGCAAGGAAAATGTTCATAAAAGCATTAGCTCTTAGTCTTGCTTATTTTGAACCCTCTTCTCGGCCTTCCTCGCCATCCAGTCGCCTCTTAGTCTTGCTTATTTTGAACGCGGGATACGACAGGTTCGACGCTATATCGTTCATCTCTTAGTCTTGCTTATTTTGAACTAGCTCGACCGTCAGGTTCTGGGTTGTTATGCTCTCTTAGTCTTGCTTATTTTGAACAGCTGCACACAGGCCGAGATAAGCCTGATCCTCTCTTAGTCTTGCTTATTTTGAACATAGCGATAAACCCAGTTCCTAGCCGTCTCCTCGGGTACAAGGGGTACTCCCTCTTAGTCTTGCTTATTTTGAACTTGAACATGATAATACGAACGGGGCCACGAGCCACTTCTCTTAGTCTTGCTTATTTTGAACGTGGAGTCCGCTGTTGGATTGGTGGCCAGTGCATGCTCTTAGTCTTGCTTATTTTGAACGGAAGGCCTCGCTACTTGAGCTGCACAGGCTTAGCGCTCTTAGTCTTGCTTATTTTGAACTGTGAAGTATGATATCGTGGTGTTGGAGTCGACTCTTAGTCTTGCTTATTTTGAACTAATATTGTTAGGCTACTCGCCTCGCTGACGGCTCTTAGTCTTGCTTATTTTGAACCAGGATCTACCTGGATATATGGCACAGCGTATACAACTCTTAGTCTTGCTTATTTTGAACTGGAGTGGAGTGACCGGCAAGGTAAACTGGACTCTTAGTCTTGCTTATTTTGAACTAGACAGGATGGATTCGCTATAAATGATGATACTCTTAGTCTTGCTTATTTTGAACGAAGGCCTTACTAGCCAGCTTCCTAGCACCGCCCTCTTAGTCTTGCTTATTTTGAACCGACAGTGCAGCGGGAGTTGTTGCAGGGCGTCTCTTAGTCTTGCTTATTTTGAACTACTGTAACACCATTTCTTACGAACTCGATTATCTCTTAGTCTTGCTTATTTTGAACTAAAGGGAGAGTGGGAGTCTGGCTATGTCCATGGACTCTTAGTCTTGCTTATTTTGAACTTGGTTTGTTCCTCGCCCCATTCGGCGGGTATCCCTCTTAGTCTTGCTTATTTTGAACTAGAGGTGGATTACCCGTATTGGGAGGATGTCTCTTAGTCTTGCTTATTTTGAACATTCGATAGCACTTGTCCCAGTGCATGCCGCTGTTCTCTTAGTCTTGCTTATTTTGAACGGACCTCGTCCAGCTCCATGCTCCAGCACCCTCTCTTAGTCTTGCTTATTTTGAACTGGGGAGGGATGAGGTTGAACGGTATCTTGCTATGAGCTCTTAGTCTTGCTTATTTTGAACCAACGATAACCCACCCACCAAACCCCCGTGTATCAACTCTTAGTCTTGCTTATTTTGAACTTGAAGAGTCGAGTAGCCTGACAGCGACCTTCCAATCTCTTAGTCTTGCTTATTTTGAACGGGCCCTGGAGGCCAGGGAAAAATGGCGGAGCACTCTTAGTCTTGCTTATTTTGAACGGGCTAAGTCACTGGGATCTGGCGGATTGGACGTTTGCTCTTAGTCTTGCTTATTTTGAACAGGGTTTTCCTCATAGTATTTCTTTATTAACTCTTAGTCTTGCTTATTTTGAACGAGCACTTAAGGAGATGACGGCTAGGGCCACTCTTAGTCTTGCTTATTTTGAACAGGCCCTGGAGAGCCTCGACTAGGTCCTCTAGCTCGTCCTCGGAGACTCTTAGTCTTGCTTATTTTGAACGGGAAGACGATAAAGACGCCGTGCCAGGTAATGGGCTCTTAGTCTTGCTTATTTTGAACTATACACAAGGAAATATGCCGAAAATTCGAATACACTCTTAGTCTTGCTTATTTTGAACTGGTAGTGTTTGTTATGTTCTTTTACGTCGCCTGTATTGGGCCCTACTCCACACAACCGTCAATCTGCGAGTTAGACATGGTGAGTTTAAGTTGTTTTCTGGGCGGAAACCTTATTAAGGCGTCTATGTCTTGGTGATCCAGGTTACTGTTCCGAAGCCGTTGCTACGCGATTCTCCTGTTCCTGTTATTTCTGCTATGTTAAGTATTTTATTTAGTGTTTGTTTTTCTTCTGGTTTGTTTGTATCGACGATATATGTGATTTTGCCTATCATCGCGGGTTCTTTGCCCTTGTAGGGAATGAGTACTGGCTTGACCGTGTTTAGGCTGTAGTATGTTTCGACTAGGAGGCCTAGTATTCTCATTGCATTTACCACCTCGTGGTATGTTAGCGTGTAGACTCTCTTGAAGTACATGTAGCCCGTGATTAGTATTTCATATGAGGATATGCTGAATTTTGGGAGTCGCGATGGTGCTATTACGTTGAACGGTTTGACGGGTCCCTTGAGGTATAGTGTGATCTTATCGCTATCTAGGTTTTTCCTGGATATATGGCTTGTCACGTCCTCTATTTTCTCTAGTTTAAACGTTACTATATTGTCCGTATACTTTAGCATCAGGCTCGACCTTAGCCTAGCAAGGCTCTTAGAGACCAAGTCTATGAGAGACGCGTCTCCCCCTATGTGGATAACGTATTCCCCGTTTAGCTTGATGGGGTCGAGTTCATATGCTCTTACATTTTTATTGTACCGGTATAGTGGTGTGACTAGCGTGCCTAGCTCGTGAAACCTCCTTCCAGGCGTGAATAAAGGTGATATGTGGATGGGCGATATGATTCCCCGCATTCCATGCAGTAGCCTTATCTCCCTGTTTAGAGTGTAGAGGAGTGTTTTGACGAGTTGCCCGGTGAATGTAGCTATCGGCTCTTCGGCTTCAATAGTTAACCATGCTCTGATCGCCTTAACGTTCTCCAAGCGACTATTCACCCCTGGCATGTTTAATTATCTCATATAGAATGTAGCCTGGGAATGTCTTCTCGATTCGGTTTCGCCTAACCCTTAACAGGCCCTTCTGCTCTAGTTCACTAAGTAGCTTGTAGACGACTTTACTGTAACCATATTCCTTCATCAACCTCGAACCCGATAGCACTTTATCTGTACTATAGATTAGTAGTAGTAACTTCTCTTGCTCCCTAGTAAGCCTTAGACACGGAGCCACATAACCGGCTAGCGGCTCTATCCTATAATCCCCTCCCTCGACCCCATGGATAACAGAGACCTCAACCCCAGTCCTCCAGTAGAACAACGCTACCTCCAACAGGACAAGGTAAAGGTATCGGCTCCCTGTCATGGTTACAACCAATAATCTGTCAGCCTCCGCCTCCTCGACACACTCTAAGATCCTCACCACATCCCTCGCGATCCAAGGCCTAACTACAACCCAGAAATGCTTCGCCCCCAGCATCCTCGCAAGAGACTCGTTTGCATCCCTAATCTTCTCCTTTTCCCCCTCAAACCCAGGAATAGTCACACTAACTATGCACGATGGAGGCTCCACCCGCCGCAAGAGCTCACTAACAGTCTCCCCAGTAACCCCGACCGGCATAACCAAACACAACCCCAATTCAACCAACACCAGTAGAATAACAACCAAATCAGATATAAAAGGTTAAATACTACCTCAACCCATACAATAAATGGGGACAAATCCCTTGGAAGTCATCTCCGAAAGACTCAAAACAGCATACACACTCTTACCACCACCACTATCAGCACTACCAGCAAAATACTGGACAAGCATAAGCCTCCTACTACACAGCTACACCGTAGCTAGGGCCTTTCAGGAGTTCATTCAAGCCTACAGTATAGCTGGTAACATTGATGCTCCTGAGGCTAAAGAGGCGTTCGTAATAGGATTTTTGCACGATATGGGGCAGAAAATTAAGTTAAGGGATAAACCATCTGAGGGTAAGCTAATAGCATGGGTGAAGGAAAGATTAGAAGCAGTAGGCTTTACGCCCGGAGAGGCTGATGAGCTATCACGTTATCTCTATACAAATCCAGCGGAGGGAAACAGAGACCCCTTATATGACGATAAAATATGGAGACTATTATGGCTAGCAGACAGATTGCAAGGAATCGAGAATCCCTTCGACATAGTTCCGCTACTTAATAAAGCCAAAGAAGACCTGGGTCTGAACCTCAATGTAAGTCTGCTAAACGTTATGATACCGCAACAACTATTTAGGACTCTGATAAGCCGACTTGTTCATGAGAAGATAAACGAAATACAAGCAAAAGGTACGTTCATATTACCAATTGCAACACCTTTCGGCTTAGCAGTAATAACAGACCAACTAAACTTAACCGTTACCATAGACTGGGATGACATAAGAAAGGGTTTCGATGGAAGTGGCATAATCCCTGGAGGATTAGAAGAGAACCTGAAGTGGAACTTCGAATGTTGCCATAACCCGGAGTGTAAACAAAGATGCAGTAAGAGAAGTAAGCCAGAAGAATGTAAACAACACGGTTTCACGAAGAGAGACTGCGAGAAAGGCCTGTACCGGAATAAAAAGAGGAGCTCCTATGAGATAGCGTTAATGTACTTCGGCTACAAGAATAGGGTTAAGGGCACTATAGTCCTGCCAGAGCAGGTTAAGGGGATGTTCAACGGTGTCGTAGTTAATGGTGTATCTTATCAGAAGGGGGCTGTGAAGTGCCCTGTATGCGGTGTTGAAACACCTGCTGGAGTCACAGGAGATTTCCTACAGTTCTTTTCGAGCAATGCGACAACAGAACAGTGGACTCGCTCTCTTTTCCCAGGAAGCGTTAACAGGCTTATGCAAGATGTGAAGCCCTATGCAGTAGACCCGCTATGCCTAGGAGAAGCGATAATAAGGGGGCAAGCTCAATATCAGTATCTCATAAGCTTGACGGTAAGGGCACTAACACCAATCCAAGTCCTAGAGGAAGTTGGAAAGCTTCTATACGTTCTCAAGTTTAATCTGGGAACAGGCATACCAGGGTCCACTACGGTAGAGGGTCTCATATATAGCGATTATGATATTTTCGAGAAGAAGCTTAAAGAAATAGGCGAGAGCCTAGATGTGGCAGAGACACCGAACTACTTCTACGACGCGTTCTCATCAACTATTATAATCCCGTATAGAAATAAAATGAAACAACATCAGGACGAATGGCTCCGTGACATTGTAACAGCGGGAGTGCTGTCTGCATGGGGCTTTTACCCGATCACAGTATCTGAAACCGTTCCGTCCACGCCCTCCGAGACGCTACTGACATACTACAAGGGAAGAAGACCGTTATACGACTATCAGCCGAGAGACAAGAAGCTCGGCGCATACACACCTTATGTTGCAACCGCTATGTTAGCTCTCTCAGAGCTAAATTACAGGAAAAACAAGAAGGAAAATCTCCCTGCACTACTAGAGATTCTCGACTATCCTCCGGAATACGCTCCCCTACTAGTCCAGTATGCCTCGCCCGGTCTTTATTCTACTCTTGAATTTTTGAGGAACAGGTTGGGGTGAGAAGTATGGAAGGGTTGGATATATGTAAATATAGCCCCGACCGGGGTGTGGACCACTATGCCTCCGGCCTAGCGGCAATACTGAAAGTAGTAGTAGGGCCCGGCAAGCCGTCAACCCACGCATATGTAAGCGAAATCCGAAGGGCAATGCATACACTAGTGTTTTCAATCTGGGATAGAAGCGACGAATACGTACTGGTAGTAGCGGAAGCTAACATACCTACTGGAATACGTAGCCCGAAGATGAAGGAGTGCTTTAAAGAACTGCTTGTAGGTCTACTCAAGAGATTCAAAGAAACGACGGATGACCTGCCGATAGGTGCGAGGATACGCCTAATGAACATGACAATAGCCGGGATAGCTGAAATGGCAAGACGAGGAGTTAGCGCTCCGGTCGGGGAAGAAATATATAAATTTATTTTTTCTAATTCCGGTTCCTCCCCTGAATCTCAATCTGAAGAAGGAGGTGAGAAGGCATGAGTCTCGAGCATATCTTAGAGGAGGTTAGGCCCTGTCTACGTAGTATCGGGGAAGAGGGCCGCATCTTCCCAAACGGTAAGAAGATAGAGGTAGTCTTTACAATAAAAGCGGCCAATATGCTACTACTAAGAACCGAAGGACCCGGAGACATTAACGAAGCTACACTACCAGAGAGCGGAATAAGCGTACCAGTAATCCAGCCACAAAAGCTCATGGCAACAGTGAGAAGGAGACTATTACAAGCACTCCGGCTCTACAGGGATAGTGGAGCAGACCTCAAACCATACATAGAGAAGGCAAGCGAACTAGGATTCAAGAAGGCAAAGGAGCACTTGAAGAGTGGATGGAACTGCACCATCCAGCCACCACTAGCACAGAGCGGAGAAAAAAGCACCGACACAGGAATGGACGGCTACTGTCCCGCATGTACGATATTCGGAGTCGCACTAACCGACGCACAGTACTCTAAGGCTAGCAAGATGAGTGTCGGGATAAAGACAAGGGTTCACTTCGACCCTGCATTCGCCACTTCAAGACAAGTACAGCCAGAAACCCACAATAAGGTAACAGAAGGAGTAATTTCAACAACCGGAGGAGCGCTATTCAGCGATATACACGTCATGCCGGGAACATTATTCATCGGTAGAGTAACCCTGCATGACGTGACAGAGCCAGAACTACTAGCAGTACTATACTCGCTCGTAACAACCGAGGAAATAGGTGGAAGAAGCGGCGTCTACGGGACAGTAAAAATAGAGCTCCTAGGAATAAGGTGTGGAACATACTCATTAACAACAGCACTAGACCTAGCAGACAAGATTGCCAGTGAGAACCTCAAGAAACCGAGCGAAATAACCAGCAAACTCAAAGAAATAATCACCCAGATGGGCTTCATATCAATAAACAACGATGGCATCCTCTCAAGAGTAAACCCAGCAGAAAAAGACGGAGTATTCAAGGAACTATGGGACGCCAGTATAGACTTCGCGGAACAGATGGATAAACTAGTTTCTGGCCTCAAGTGAGGGGATAACCCTCCATGCCACGCTATTACCACGCCGAAATCAGAGTCGACGGAATGTTATGGTATCACTTCAAGGCACAGCCATCAAGCCAGTACTACATATCCCAAATCCCACCCGTCATCCACAACTACGGGCTGACACTAGCCTTAGCTGGTTTCATTGTAGACCCAGACACAGGATACGCGTCAAAATTCAACGTCAAGAAATACAAAAGACCTCTCGAAGTATACAGGAGATACGGCGTCTACGCTTACCCTCCTCTAATTTTCAAAGCGGTTCTAGGAGAGGTACTGATGGCAGGAAACAATGAAGGACTACTAATGATTAGAGGCCAGTCAAGGCTTGCATATCCTTTTTTCACGAAAAACGTTGTACTAATGCCGGGAAGCATGTTAAGAACACTAGTAATCTCTGAAGACCCGTTGCCTGATAAGATGGTTATTAACATTGGGGCAAAACGAATGGGTGTGCTTCTCGTGAGGCTAACTAGTATAAAACCGCAAATATTAGAGCAAAAGCAAGTAACGCATCCGTTCAATACTGACGATGTTGTAAACGTGTACAACTACGCTACAATAATGACACACGAAGCCGGAAACATCGGCATGTTCGGTGTAGCTGAACGTGCACTCAAGTACCAAGTAAGGGTCGGAAGACGTCTCTATGAAGTAGTTCTACCAGTAATAAGGAGGTAGAATTATGGAGCACCCTGTTTCTTTTACAGTACCCTCTTTCTCCATACCCTATTCGAAAAAACAGGTCACAGACACTATCAGACTAAACCAGTTCCAATCAGAAGTCTATGACCTGCTGAACAAGAAGAAGGATATTTTACTTACTGCGCCAACCGGTGGAGGAAAGACACTTACACTGCTACTAAATAATAGTATAGACACGAGGACACCGGGATTTGTAGCATTATACCCTAACAACACTTTGCTCCTAAACCAACTATGCACTGTAGAAGATATACTTGTGGAACACTTTGGTGCTAGACTTATCAACAGTTCGGGTTACTGCATGACGCAACCGTGTAAAGATATAGAGCAAGGTAGTTCCAGGAGGTGCGAGTGTTGCTATAAAGACTGGTCTCGGGAGTGTGTAGAGCCACTCTCAATATATGAGATAGACACCGAAAGAATCCAGAATGCTTGGAATGGGGCTAAGTACGTGGCACTCCTAGCACTCTCCGGCAGGTATATTCCTTCCATTAATGGTATTCCTAAACGTGAGTCTCTCCACAACCTTGCAAGAAAAATACTATCTTACAGGAAACAAGGAATCTACGTTATCGTATTCTCAACTCCTGACACATTCTTGCTTGTCATGACGGGTGCGTACAGGGACTTTGACCTCGTAAACAAGACTGTAGAAAACCTATTGCTAGCCATCGAAGAAGGGAAGGACATAGACTATATTCTTAGGAAGACTGGAGTCTTAACCAGAAGCCAGGTTGATGAAACCATTGCATTTGTCCAGAGAATACTTAACCAGCCCCTCTTCATCGACGAGTTCCACCTATACGGGTTATACGAGGTAGACGCATTACATGCACTACTTAACCTCTATAAGGAACTTATAGGTAAACCGGTAGTGTTCTCATCCGCAACACCAGCACGTGACATCTTAGAGGAAGAACTATCTGACACGCCTATAAATGTGCATCAACTGAAAGCAGAGATAGTGAGCAATGGAAAAGGGTTTAAGGTGAGAGGCAGAACCGAGTTTATAATAGTACCTGTAGTCACTAGGCGGAAAGGGCTAGGCGCATTCTATGAAGCTAGTGATGCTGTACCGGGTATAGTGTTAGGTGACTTAATGGATGAACTTAAAAACTTGAGTGGTGGCCGGGCACTACTCATCCTTGAGAGGCTCTGGATGGTAGCAGACGTAGCAAGGAAACTGGCATCGTCTGGGCTTGCACCGGAGTGCATAGCCAGTATCGTACCCTCCCAGGTCTGCACACCGGGGTCGAAGATAATAGTTGGTAGCGAAGCAACAACGCAAGGGGTGAACCTTGGAAAAGTAATTCTAGGCATTACAGGGGGTATCTCGTCCGAGGACGTAATTCAAAGAATAGGCAGGATAGGGCGGAGAGGAATAGACTCAAAGATATACCTTGTTATCCCCAATAATAAGCTCAAATTAATCGACAACATCAATACTGGTCTAGACTACTGGAGGCTAGTAGCCACAATTAACACTATATATCCAAACTACCCTAAGAGAAAAAGAGAAGTCTCACGTCTGATCCCATACGAATTTCATAAAACAAGGAGAAGACTCATATATACTGTCGGCCTAGTTTCAGTAGCGAGAGTTTCCGGTATGGAATCAGTATACGATAAGCTAAAAATTACGCCTGAACATGCAAGAAGACTCCGCCAGTCAGTAGTAGGCTCCAACGCTTTCGTGAAGCTCCTAGTCTTCCGCAGAACAGGCTTCAACGTCAAATACATCGTAAAAGAGACGCATGAGCGGGGAGAATCCAGCATAGGCCTCATAGCGAGAAACTTCGCTATCCACGGTTTAACACATAACGGAGAATTAATAATTTCACTAATGCCAGCCAGAACACGTGTAAGGATATCGGTGCTAGGCAATCCGGCCATCTACAAGGATAAATTCGTCGATTTGAAGATACTACTCAAAACTCTCAAAGGACGAATAGACCTTGGCGAAGACACCACTATGGACCCAATTCAAGCAGGAGACGCACTAGTCTACATAGTTGACGCTGGCGAGGAGCTCACAGATTACCTCTCCTATACGGGAGAAGGAGCAGAAATCATGTCACCACGAGGCAGAAGATATGCGGTAATCTTTATCTGAGGTGTCATGGGTGATTGTTATTGTCGCCTATGATATTGGGGATGAGTCGAGGAGAGGTAGATTGCGGCGTTACTTGCGGAGGCTGGGCTTGTCTAGAGTTAACAGGAGCGTCTACGCTGGGCCTGGAACAGCTACTACAGCGAGGCTCGTGGCGGAGAAGGCTAAGAAGCTCGTTGAAGACAGCGATTCACTGTTTATTATCGTGGTTAGAGAGGACGAGTATCAGAGGGCACATGTATTTGAGGGCAAGGATTACTACATCGTGCAAGAGCGAAGATTCGAGGTATACTAGGCTTAACCTCCTCGGATGGGCTTTGCTATGTCCTCATGCAAGAGACCTGCTATGGCATGGGATAACACCGTTAGAGCAGCCATTATATCCGACGGCTGAGGAGAGCAAGAGTCAACATAAGGTTCTGAAGAAGCTTGTAGATGAGCATCTCAACGCGTTCCTGGGAGATAGGATTCTGGCAACTTATCCTGAATACGAGCACGTGCTTGGGATATATCGTGGCGATGATCTTTTATGTGCTAGATCTAAGGCTGATCTAGTCTATAATGTGAAACTTGGCAAAACATTAGCTACGCTCTATGTCGAGATAGCATCGAGCAGGATTAACGTGGCTAAGCCGTGGCAGGCTATCTTAAGGGCTATTGCATTATACTACGAGCTCCGGCTTCCAGTAATAGTAATGATCGTATCACCGTTTAAAATTATGTATAAGGTTGTTGAAGACCGGGATCAGGTAGCTCTCCTGAAACTCGTAGATAAACCGAGTAGCAACTTTGAAGCTAACTCGAACCTCTGTAGCCTCTGCGAACTGGCTAGCCAGTGTCCCTACAGGGTGATATGATCCTTGAGGTTGCTCGTCATAAGAAGTAAGGCTACTCTTAAGATAAAGGGTAGGGCAACGCTTGTAATAAAGATAGGCGACCGTATAAGCGAAAAAGCGCTTAGAGATATAGACTCGGTTCTAGTGATAGGCTCCGGGATATCCATAGACTCGGCAGTACCTCCCAGCCTGAGCCTTCACAATATCCCGTTGGCGATCCTAGCCAAGGATAGTATATCTATCTTGATGAATCCCATAGTAACGAGATATAACAACTATAGAAGGCTACAGTACCAACTCGACAAGATAAAAGCACTCAGTATAGCGTTAAGATACATAGAGGCAAAAATCAAAGGAATGATCAACATATTAAAATACCATGGTGTAGAACCGCCCAACATCCCAGCACCACCACAAGATATCGAAGACGCAGATACATACGAGGCCGAAATAAGACTATGGGAATCCACAGCCTCAAGCCTATTATGGAGTAACCTACAGAGCCTACTCGACCCCAATATACTAGAAAAACTACACATAGAATATAGCTTTAAAGGTAGAAAACCACGACATCCAGATCCCTTCAACAAAACACTAAGCGTAATGTACGCAACAATATACTCGCTAACCACAAAAGCTCTAATCGCAGCCGGACTAGACCCCACATACGGCTTCCTACACAGAACCCGCTACAGCACGCCTTTAACATTCGATTATAGTGAAATGTTTAAGCCAATAGCAATAGAAGCCACAATATCATTAATAAACAACGAAGGCTTACCAGAACTAGACGAAGGAGAACTGACCCGCCCATGGGTAAACACAGCAATAAAATACCTATACGATTACTTAACACTAAAACATAAAGACACTAAAAAGACCCCATACCAGCACTTATACTTAAAAGCTTTTTGCCTAGCAAAACACCTTGAGGGCAAATGCAGAGAAGACAGATTGACGGTTGTGTGGAGTAGGGCCCAATACAGGCGACGTAAAAGAACATAACAAACACTACCAGTTCAAAATAAGCAAGACTAAGAGACAAAGATCACGGTATCGTATGGGATGGCGTAGTTCAAAATAAGCAAGACTAAGAGCTGCCTGGGCGAGGGGAAGATATATGTCTTGAGTTCAAAATAAGCAAGACTAAGAGAAGCAAGCTCTATAGGGATGAAAAGAACGCCCCCCTGTTCAAAATAAGCAAGACTAAGAGTCCCATGCCATATATCTATCGTCTCGGTCCTCTCCTGTTCAAAATAAGCAAGACTAAGAGTCAAGCTCTTCCATCAGCTCCCTGAACCTCTTCCTTCCCGTTCAAAATAAGCAAGACTAAGAGAAAAGGTTCACGACGACTTCGCGAATTACGTCTAGTTCAAAATAAGCAAGACTAAGAGTAACATCCCTACAGACTATGAAGAGACTAGCGCGTTCAAAATAAGCAAGACTAAGAGAATCAGAGCCTGAGCCGCCAGAGCCGTTGTTGTTCAAAATAAGCAAGACTAAGAGATATCCCCTACACGAATACGCACCCTTCTCCCTCTAGTTCAAAATAAGCAAGACTAAGAGGAATCAACTCCTTGGCTGTGAAGGCTATCCTGCTTGTTCAAAATAAGCAAGACTAAGAGATCCACCCCAGTAAGGCAAGGGACCCCACGCATGTTCAAAATAAGCAAGACTAAGAGCGTTAGCACGCCACACAGGAGAGGACCGAGAGTTCAAAATAAGCAAGACTAAGAGTATAAGTCCATTTAGGATTCATCACTAGCGGGGTAACCCGTTCAAAATAAGCAAGACTAAGAGCAGATCCTGGAACTAGAACCTCTATTATGTATGTATGTATGTATAGCAGGTTAGTTCAAAATAAGCAAGACTAAGAGTCGAGGGCGATGGCTGGCTAAGCGATGAGTTCAAAATAAGCAAGACTAAGAGCGATCGACCGGGCGTTATAAAGCTCGATGAGTTCAAAATAAGCAAGACTAAGAGATGAGACATCGAAGACTAGATAAGCCGAAAAAATGGTTAGTTCAAAATAAGCAAGACTAAGAGATAGCCAGCGAGTGCGTAGAGCTATGCCGTTTCAGTTCAAAATAAGCAAGACTAAGAGCTGCCATTTTGACCGGCCTCGGGTACATGTAGTTCAAAATAAGCAAGACTAAGAGTCAATCCACACGCCAACTGCTACACGATCGACTGTTCAAAATAAGCAAGACTAAGAGCTTAGCAACACCCTTATACAGTCAGAGATTTTTTGTTCAAAATAAGCAAGACTAAGAGTCTATATGCTTCTCCAGCACTTCAACCTGTTCGTTCAAAATAAGCAAGACTAAGAGAATGTATCCACTAAAGTTGGCGCTAAGCTTGTTCAAAATAAGCAAGACTAAGAGGGACCTCGCGCGTTAACACTATTCTTTACAGTTACATTTTCTTCAGTTCAAAATAAGCAAGACTAAGAGCTCCGGGTTCGCCAAGTCAGCATTCACACCGAAAATCTACGTTCAAAATAAGCAAGACTAAGAGGAGCTTCACAGCTGTGCACCTCCCTCACACACTTGTTCAAAATAAGCAAGACTAAGAGTTCTTTCCTTTCTTCCAAAAGTCTTATTCTTCGTTCAAAATAAGCAAGACTAAGAGCAACCATTGACAAGGTAACAGGTGCACTATACCACTTTCCCCCGTTCAAAATAAGCAAGACTAAGAGTAGCATTTCCGGCTATCACGAGTAGTTTATGCCGTTCAAAATAAGCAAGACTAAGAGTCGCTAGGGTGTAAGTCCCATCCTTCGCTACTCCGTGTTCAAAATAAGCAAGACTAAGAGACGTCAGCGTTAGCAATGCAGATATCGATGCGTTCAAAATAAGCAAGACTAAGAGAGAGAGGCGCAGAGTTTCTCAGGGGCATTCGTGTTCAAAATAAGCAAGACTAAGAGATATGCGTGCGACCGCATACCCCCAAACCGCTCCCGTTCAAAATAAGCAAGACTAAGAGTCAGCGGCCCCAGTTAACACCTGGACAAGTAGCGTTCAAAATAAGCAAGACTAAGAGCTTCTGGAATTGGCTAGGAGGGCTGAAACGCTGTTCACCACGTTCAAAATAAGCAAGACTAAGAGCAACCCCCGTATGGGGCCCGGTATGGGCTTGTTCAAAATAAGCAAGACTAAGAGTCGGCATACCAGGATGGTCCATTTGCTCTTATGCACCGCGTTCAAAATAAGCAAGACTAAGAGTCTAGGCATTCGTTCTCCGCAAAACACAGTTTGTGTTCAAAATAAGCAAGACTAAGAGGGGGGGCCTGTAGTAGACTATTACGGCAACGGTTCAAAATAAGCAAGACTAAGAGATAATACATGGTCAGCGTTCTCAAGGTTTATGTTCAAAATAAGCAAGACTAAGAGTTATCATATAATATGCATGGGAGGCGGTTACCGCCTCGTTCAAAATAAGCAAGACTAAGAGATGCCTTCAAGATAGAGGCTCTAGCAACCGTGTTCAAAATAAGCAAGACTAAGAGAGAGTGATGCCATAGAGTGCGAGATATGCAGAGAGTTCAAAATAAGCAAGACTAAGAGCCTTCGTCAACAGC